>DASUDH010000029.1:0-2382 GCA_036275675.1 Solirubrobacteraceae bacterium
GGCTCATCAAGCTCCTGGTGGCCGCGCTGATGTTGTGGCTGCCGTTCCGTTCGGATGCGGCGATGATGGCCGCAGACGACGACAGCCGTCGTTCAGACTCAGATGACACCGGTGGTAGCAAGGCGCTCCCCGGAGCGCCCGCCGACCCGCATCCAGGGCTTCCACCATTTCCTCACAGGCCGCGTCGCGGTCCGCACGGCTCGCCGTCTCCGCCCGCGCCCGCGCGTGTGCGCATGGGCGCTGCGCAGCGCGTCATCGCGCGTGCTCCCGTGTGGCGCTAGCTGATCGCTCGCACGGGCCCGAACGAGGTCCGCTCAGCGGTTGCGCTTACGCTGCCGGCGAGCCGCCTTGGCCTTCGCTCGTCGCTTGCGCAGACGGGCGGCCCGGTCTCGCGAGGAGCCGGCGCTCCCAAACACGTCGCCCGCCGGAGCGACGCTGCGCGCGTCGCGGACGATGAAAAACGCCAGCCCGGCCAGCAGCACGGCAGCCGCCACCAAGATGGGTAGCGCCACACCCATCGAGAGGGAGCCCGACGAGGATGTCGAGGCACTCGCCGTGGTCGGAGTGGTCGTTTCTTCTTCTGAAGCCTTGCCGATCAGGTTCGAGAACCCTCCGGCTGAGCCGGCGCCTCCGCTGATCGATCCCGCTCCCGCCGCGCTCGTGGCGCCACCGCTGCCCTTCCCCGCCTGGGCCTTTGCCAGAGCTTCCTGCACCGCCTTGCTGATGGCTGCCTTGTTCAGGGGTACGCTGCCCGTAGCGGCGGTAGCGCCCCACGTCGTGCCGACCGCGACCACCTGCCCCGTCAAGCACACGGCGGCGAGTGCTGCGATCAGTGGGATGTGCGAGAAGATTCGACGCATCGGTTTCGATAGTGCGGTAGCAGCGAGAATAGCGCTTAGGCTTCGGCCTCCATAGAATGGGCGGGCGATGGCCCCCAAGCAACGACAGATCCGCATCGAACAGCGTGGCGCCCAGCAGGCGATCCAGGCGCTCGAGCAGCGCTCCGACGAGGAGCTGGAAGCGGAGACGAAGTACAAGTCGGCGGCACTCGCAATACTCGGGGCACGCGCCTCGGAGCGTTTCGACGCAGAGCAGGCGCGCGTCTACTTCCAGCGAGCGATCGCGGCGGCGCGTCCACAGGAACGGATGCAGCTGAGGCGTATGGCAGACGCGTCACTGGCGCTCGCTGAGCGGCGTGCAGGGGACCTGAAGGAGGCCGTCGAGCGTCTCGGCCACGCCCCTCCGAGCGGCCGCCAGATGCTCGCGCTGCGGGCCATGGGCCTGCTGATCCCGCCGGCCAGCGCTGGGATCACGGCACGTATCCGCGGCATTCTGCTGATCCTGTTGCTGATCCTCGTGCTGCTGGCTGTCGGCTTGGGCGTGGTGGAGCTGGTCTCACTGCCGTTCGGCGGGCTCGGCCTCGCACCCGGGATCCTGCTCGGCCTGTTTGTGGCGATCGCGGCCGTGGCGATCGCGGCGATGGTCGGGCGTCGGCGCCGCGATCGCGCGACGGCCGCCGCGCAGGGACAGGGCTCCTCGAAGTAGCGTTCGGCTCGACGCCTTCGAATCGTGTGCGACGACCGCTCGTCTAGCTCGACGACAGCGTCGCGCGGCTGATCACGACAGGCGTTGTCGGAGCGCCGTCCTGCGGTGGATCGGTCGGCAGCTTGGAGATCGCGTCGACACTCGTGAAGCTCCCCACCACGTTTCCCACGAGTGCATACTGCGGAGGCAACGGCGCTTCCTGTGCCGTGACGATGAAGAACTGGCTACCAGATGAGCCCGCGGGATCGGCGCTGGTCTTGGCCATCGCGACCGTGCCGAGCGTGTAGCGCACGTCGCTCGGAGGGGCCTCCACGACCGTGTAGCCGGGACCGCCGGAGCCGTCGCCGTTGGGGTCACCGCCCTGGATCACGAAGCCGGCCGCGACGCGATGGAAGGTGAGGTCGTCATAGAAGCCGCGCCTGACCAGGTACGCGAACGAAGCGGTCGTGTGCGGAGCCGCGCCTACGGCGAGCTGGATGTCGATCGTGCCGCAGTTGGTGGTGAGGCTCACAACGTATCGCTTCGCAGGGTCGAGCCCGAGCTTCGGCTTGGGGACGTGCTGCGCACCCTTCGGCACCGGCGCACGCGCCGCGACGCACCTACCCGCCGAGGGTCCTGAGCCGGACGTCGCAGCCAGCGAGGACTGTCCGCTGGATGCGTGTGTCCGGGCTGTTCGTGGGCTGCCGCCGGCGGTGGATCCGCATGCCGCCAATGCCAGCCCGGTGCTTGCTGTCGCGGAGCAGCACAACAAGCGGCGCGCGGCGCGCGAGCGGACGGACATCGGCGCAGCATAGTCGCGCATCCCACGATGCCGAGCGATGTTCGCGCATTCTTAAG
>DASUDH010000030.1:0-5429 GCA_036275675.1 Solirubrobacteraceae bacterium
CCCGCACAGGTGACTGGTTGCGACCGGAAGGCGCCGGTGGCGGGCGCGGCGGGGGGATCGACCTGACGTTCAGCGCGCCGAAGTCGGTGTCGGCGGTTTGGGCACTGGGGGATGCCTCCCAGCGGGCGGACATGGAAGCAGCGCACGCCGTCGCGGTCAGTCAGGCGATGGCTCACCTCACAGAGACGGTGCCGACGGTGCGCCGCCACTATGAAGGGCAGCTGGTGGAGGAGCACGCCGTCGACCTGGTGGCCGCCGAGTACCGGCACACCACCGCCAGAGGTGTGCTCGAGGGCGATGCGCCGGACCCGCAGCTGCACTCGCATGTCGTCGTGACGAGCGCGATTCGCCAGGACGGGCGGATCGTGGCAGTGGCCTCCCGCCCGATTTTCCGCTCCGCCCGGGAGCTGGGTGCGTACTACCGCTCATCGCTCGCGCACGAGCTCTCCCAGCGTGGGTATGCAATCGAGGGCGGGACAGGCAAGCAGGGCCGCTATTTCGAGATCGCCGGTGTCCCCAGGGGATTGCTCGACGCTTTCAGTGCGCGCAGCCGCGAGGTCGCCAGGGCCGCCGAGCGGTTCCGTGCTCAGTGGGGCAGGGCACCCGAGCGCGGGGAGCTACGGGCGCTGAAGCTGGAGAACCGCAAGGCGAAGGTGCTCGTCACCCAGACCGACCTGCAGCAGCGTTACGACGAGACTGCCGCGCGTTTTGACTACAGCACCCGCGAACTCCAAAACGCCCATGAAAGCGCTCATGTGGGAGAGCCCGAGCTGACGCTGGAGGATCGTGTCGAGGAGTGCCTGACCGAGCGCGCCGCGACCTTCCAGGCCGGGGAACTGCGGGCCGTGCTGCTGGAGCAGTCCGTCGGTGAGCTCTCACCCCGCGAGGCGCTCGCGCTATCCAAGACGATGATCGCCGAGCGGCGCATCCTGCCATTGGAGGGCGGGCTGATGACGACGCTCACGGTACGTGCCCGCGAGCAGTCGATCGAGCGGGAGTTCACCAAGCTCGCCGCCGCCGCCGGGCGCGATGTGGGGGAGCAGGCGCGCCTTGAGGCGGGGGACCGGATCGCCGAGCGGATCGGCGGGCGCCTCTCAGACGAGCAGGCTCATGCCCTCGCTGTTATCACCGGCCCGGAGCGCGGTGCGATCCTGATCGGGCCGGCGGGCACCGGGAAGGGTGTCGTGATCGACGCAGCCGCCAGAGCCGAGCAGCTCACCGGGCACCAGACGTTCGGGATCGCCGTCTCAGGGTCAACCGCGCAGCGCCTGGGGCAGGACAGTCCGGCGCTCGCCGGACGGACCCTCACCCTCGACGCACTCGTATCGAGGGTGCAGCGGGGTCGGCTGGGCGTGGATGAGGGCACGACGATCTACTTCGATGAGGCCGGGATGGCCGACAGCTACAGGTTTGAGCGGCTCACCGAGATGGTGGGTGCGGCCGGGGGAAAGCTCGTCGGGGTCGGTGACGGTGCGCAGCTGCCCTCGATCGGCGCCGGTGGCATGTTCGACCGGCTCGCCCGGGTCGTGCCGAGCGCGCAGCTCTCCAATGTGCGGCGCACGCTCGACCCGGCTGAGCAGCGTGCGTGGGCTGACCTGCGAGCGGGGCGCTCTGATCGCGCGATGGCGCACTATCTTGCCCAGGGTCGTCTGCACATGGCGGACACTCGCGATGAGGCGCTCGAGCACGCCGTTCGTAACTGGGCGACGCTGACCGAGACACACGAGATCGTGGAGGTCGCGCTGATCTCCGACGCCTCCAACAAGGAGATCGCACGGCTCAACGCCCGCGCGCAGCACTACCGCGCAGAGCGCGGAGAACTCGGAGACCTGGAGGTGCAGATCCCCGGCGTGAACTACGGCGTGCGGGAGGGCGACCGGGTGGCGATGATCGAACAGCACCACGAACCCGGTGTGGAGCGCATCGAGAACGGCGCCCGCGGCGAGGTACTGGAGGTCACAGAGGCGGGGGAGGTGCTGGTCGAGTTCGACGTCACCGCCCAGCAGCGGACACTCTCCGGCGATGACCTCGCCGGGGTGCGGCTGGGGTATGCACAGCACATCCACCGTGCGCAGGGCGCGACCGTCACACGGACGCTCGTCGTGACCGGGGGCTGGCAGACCAGCAAGGAGCCCGCCTACGTCGAGGCGAGCCGTGCCCGGCAGGGCACCGACTGGTACGTCGCCCGCGAGGACCTCGGAGTCGAAGGCCACGACACCGACCGGATCAGCAGGCTCGCGCAGAACATGAGCCGCAGCCACGCCCAGACACCATCGCTTGAGTACCCCGAGATCCCCGACATGGAATACGGGCCGCGCTTCACCCGCACGATCGCGCCGAGCCGCAGCCCGCTGCCGGGGATCGCACGCACCCTGCACAACATCGTGCGAGCTGAGCCTGAGCCGGAGCGCAGCAGATGAGCCGCAAGTACCAGGTGGTGCTCCCCGACCCCGCAGCCGCGCAGCTCGACGAGCTTGCTGCCGGTGCGGGGGAGCCGGCGTCCACGCTCGCCGGGCAGATCCTGCGCCACGGTATCGCCGAGGCCGCCAAGGACGGCAAGGTCCGCCAGCCCAAGCAGGCCCCGGTGATCCTCGCCGGCCAAGGAGGGGAGCGGGCGCGTTGGCTTGAGCCCTACGGCGGGAACCACAGTTGGCTCGCGGAGATGTGGGGTGCGATCGTCGCGCTGCACGGCCGCTACCCGAGAATCCTCGAGCACCTCAAGGATCAATGGTGGACCGACGAATTTCACACCGAGATGCTGTGCGCGCTGGCGACCTGGCGCGCAGAGATCGACGACTGCGGCGTTGACCCCCGCGAAGAGTTGGCATTCCACGCTCAGCTCGCCGACTACGCCCGCACCCTGCGCCAGGAAGGCGGCGGTGTCAGCCAAGCATGGGAGCCCGGCGCACCACCACGGGAGTGGGCCGGATGAACACCACCAAGAACACCATCCCTTTTCTTTGAGCGAAACAGCAGAAATGTTGTAAGATCACTCATGTAGAAAGGATACCTGTGGCTGTAGCTATTCCCCTATCTGAGCGTCCGCTGAGCGAGCGGGCATTCATCGCGCTGAATCGCCGTGCCCTCGACGCCGGGCGTGAGTCGGTCGTGCGCCTGGATGAGGACATGCCGGCCCTTGACGCCGCCACGGGCTCACGGCGCCGCAGCCAGGACGCGCTGCGCCAGCTCACCCGCGACGGGCGCCTGCGCAGGGTAAGGCGCGGCACCTATCTGCTCACCGCACCAACCGGGTCCACCGGGGCGCGACTGCTTGAGATCATCCACGCCGTCACCCCCCAGCCCTACCTGCTGACGGCGGGCCGCGCGCTCACAGAGCACGGTCTCAGCGACCAGCACTTCTTCACCGCGATCGTGCTCAGCTCCCACCGCCTCGCCGGCTGGGGCTGGCAGCGCGATGAGGTCCACTACGCGCTCGTGGCACCGGCACGAATATGGGGCGCTGGTGCTGCGAGTGGCCCCGAGGTCGCGACAGCCGAGCGTGCGATCCTCGACTCCCTCGCAAACCCCCGCTGGGGAGTCACGCTGCCCCAGGCCACACAGGCCCTCGATCGCGCGATCCCATCCGCCAGCACCCCCAAGCGCCTCGCAGCGGCAGCCAAGCGCTATCAGAGCGCCGCGGTTGCACGCCGCCTCGGCTACCTGCTCGAACTGCTGCACGGCCCCCAGGCCGCCGAGGGGCTGCTCGGGTTGCGAGGGACAAGCCACGCCCATGTCCTGCTCGCTGCCTCCGGGCCGGCGCGGGGGGAGAGCAACCCACGCTGGGGGCTGCGCGTCAACGTGGACCCCGAGGCGCTGCTCGCGCACAGGTCACAGGGATGAGCCTTCCGCGGCGGCTCGTGCACAACGAGTACGACCTGCAGGAGCTCGCCGAAACCCAAGACCGGCCGATCGAGCTGATCGAGCGCGACTTCGCGCTCGTCACGCTAGCCGCGCACCTCACCGACCGCTTCCCCGAGCAGCTCTGCTTCAAGGGTGGCTTCGTGCTGCGCCACGTCCGCGGGTCGGGACGCTTCTCTGCCGACCTCGACGCGACCCGCACCAACCCTCCCAGGCATAAGCTCGCCGCGGGGGAGATCGCCGAGGCGATGCGCCGCGCGAGCGACGAGCCAATGCTGCGCATCGACCCGGGGGAGCCTGCCACCGACTCTCCCAACAGCCTGGACTTCGACCGCATCGCCTTCCACACCCCGCACTCGGGCGGGCGGGTCGCCGTGGAGATCAGCTACCGCGAGGCCGTGGTGGATGAGCCCGAATGGGTGCTGGTCGGACCCCCGTACTACGCGCAGTTTCAGATCCCGGTGCTGACCCTCGCGGAGACCGTCGCGGAGAAGCTGCGCACGCTCTTGCAGCGCCGCCGGGCGACCGACCTCTCAGACCTCGCGCTGATCCTCACAGAGCACGCCAACCAGCTCGACCGTGCGCGCGTGCGTGAGCTGGCGCTCGTGAAGTTCGAGCTCGTCAAGCAGGGCGACCGCCGGGGACGCATCGAAGCGAACCTCGGGGAGCTACGCGCGGGCTACGAACAGAGCATCGGCGGGCTTGACCCCGACGCGCCGCCCTTCGCCGAGGCTCAAGCGCTCGTGCTCGACGCGCTGGCGAGCCTACTGCCCTAGCCACGGCACCCACCAAGTGCTCCGCTAGCAAACAGGACAACTCTGAGGTTCTCATCGAGCCTTAGTCATGGCGCGCAATCGGCAGGGTGGGAAAGGACATCCCGCCATCCTTGTCACGACTTTGCCACGTCCCTGCACCAATCTTGCAACGCCCGCCCATAGCCCCCAAACACCCATGTAGGTTCGCCAGACACCTACCAATTTGGCCCCGGCGACAGCGCTAACTGCCCCGGGGCCGTGACACAGGAGCTTCAACCTCCCATGTGCAATAACCGTACCCCAGAGTGCTCTGACGAGCACCCTCTCCTCGACCAAGCTGTGCTTGGTCTGATGATCGACGCCGACAGCCAGCGGCCGTGGTCTGAAGCCGAGATCACACGTATGGTCAGCACCCCCGGCAGCGTGCCCGCCAGCCTCAAAAGGCTGCGCACCGCCGGTCTGATCCACCGCTGGAACGATCTGGTGAGCGCCGCACAGCCCGCTGTGCGCTTCCACCAGCTCACACAGTCAGGGGACCTCGCCTCCGCAGCCGAGCGCGGCCAGGACCGAAGCGTGCTTGAGCTGCTGATCGTCAGCGCCAACGACGGCAAGCGCCTGGTGTCCGAGGAGGACATCTTCGAGGAGTGCGGCGCAACCGACAAAGAGAAGCGCCTGCCGATCCTCGACGCGTTCGCGCGCCTTGACGCATCGGGCCTGATCGAACGCCGTGGGGGCCGGGCGATCGCCTCGGAGGCCGCCAGGTACTTCGACCATGCGATGACTCTCTGACGCGCGCCCCGACAGCGTCATGTGCGT
>DASUDH010000031.1:0-3945 GCA_036275675.1 Solirubrobacteraceae bacterium
CCGCGGGGGGGCACGGCCCATCCCACTGGTCATCCTGAGCCTTGGTGAAAGACGTCTGTAATGGATAGGACCAACGTTGCGCGCGTTGTGCCCGTAGGCAAATGGTCAGTCGACCCCTCGTGCTCGAGCGTCACGTTCGCCGTGAAGCACATGATGCTCGCGACCGTTCGTGGTTGCTTTCGCGAGTTCGACGGGACGCTGGAGATAGGGTCAGACGACCTGCGGGCGACGGGAGTTGTCAAGACCGCCTCGATCGACACGAACGAGCCCGTGCGCGACAAGCACCTACGTGACTCGCCCGACTTCTTTGACATCGAGAGCTATCCAGAGATCAGTTTCAACTCGACCCAGATCGTCTCCTTCGACGGCGGGCGGTTCCGTATTGTGGGCGACCTAACGATGCGCGGCGTCACCGGCGAGATCGCACTCGACGCGAAGGTCAACAGCACGAGACGCGGTGCGGTCGACGATGAGCGGATAGAGCTCGATCTACACGGAGAGCTCAACCGCAGAGATTTCGGCCTCACCTGGAATCAGGCGCTTGAGACAGGCGGAGCGCTGCTCGGCAACAAGGTGAAGATCGCACTTGAGATCTCGGCGGTAAAGAGCGAAGCGGCGTGATCCACGGCCTCAGCCTTGCCCTCACGTGCTAGCCACGCAGAGCGCGCAGAGCGTTGAGGATCACGGCGACGTCGATTGCCTCCTGGAAGATCGCGCCTGCCACCGGCACGAGCAATCCGGCTGCGGCGAGGACCATCCCGCACATGCTCAGGCCGATGCCGCTCACCACGCTCTGGCGGGCGATGCGCACGGTGCGCCGGCCGATCGCGATCGCGTCGGCTACACGGTCGATGCGATCGACTGTGATCACCGCGTCGGCGGTCTCCGAGGACACGGTCGCCGCGGCGTTGCTCATGGCGATGCCGACGTCGGCGGTGGCGAGCGCGGGGGCGTCGTTGATGCCGTCGCCGACCATCACCACCGGCGAGCAGCGCGGGTCGCCCTGCATACGCCTGACGATGTCCAGCTTGTCCTGCGGGCTCTGCTGCGCGTAGACGCGGTCCAGGCCGAGCTGTCGACCGACCGCTTGGGCGATCTCCTCGCGGTCTCCGCTGAGCATCGCCACCTGGCGCACGCCGGCGACGTGCAGCCGTCGGATCAGCTCGTGGGCGTCGGGGCGGATGTGGTCGCCCATCACGAAGACGCCGGCGAGGTGCTCGTCCACTCCCACGAGCACGATCGCGTTCCCTTCGGCTGACGCGGGCAGCGCCTGGCGATCGGCGGGGTCGATCCCGTGCTCGGCCAGCCAGGCGGCGCTTCCCACCAGGACCCTTCGGCCTTCCACGACGCCTTCGATTCCCTGGCCTGGGGCCTCGCGCGCCGTCTCGGGCCGCGTGAGGGCGATCGTCTCCTGGTCTGCCTGGCGCACAATGGCGGCGGCGAGCACGTGGCTCGAGAGCTGGTCCAGTGAGGCGGCGAGGTGCAGCAGTTCCTCGCGGGCGATGCGATCGAGTGCGATCACTCGCTCGATCGCTGGGATTCCCAGCGTCAGCGTCCCGGTCTTGTCGAGCAGCACGGTGCGCGCGTCGCCTAGACGCTCGATGGCAACGCCGCCCTTGACGATCACGCCGATGTGAGCGGCGCGTGAGAGCCCGGCGACGAACGCGATCGGTGCGGCCAGGATCAGTGGGCAGGGCGTGGCTACGACGAGCACAGCCAGTGCTCGAATCGGGTCTCCGCTGACCGCCCAAGCGCCCCCGGCGATTACGAGCGTCAGCGGCAGGAAGAACGCGGCGTAGCGATCTGCCATGCGTGCGAAGGGAGCGCGCCGCCCCTCGGCCTCTCTGACCAGCGCCACCAGGGCCGCGTAGGCGCTGTCGCCCGCGCGGCGGCTGGCCCGCAGCTCGAACGCATCACCGGCGTTCGCCGTCCCGCTGCGTACCGTGTGCCCGCGGGCGTAGGTCGCGGGCAGTGGCTCGCCAGTCAAACTGGACTCGTCGAGCACCGCGCGCTCGCCGATGATCACGCCGTCGGTCGGCAGCACCTCGCCGGCCCGCACCAAAAGGACCTCGCCGACCTCCACAGCCTCGACCGGAATCTCCTCCCAACCGTCCTGGGTGCGCCGGTGTGCGGTGCGTGGCGCGCGCTCGATCAGGGCGGTCAGCTCGCGGCGGGCGCGCCCCGAGGCGAATGCCTCCAGCGCATTGCCGCCCGCGAGCATCAGCGCGATCACGGCGCCGGCGAGATATTCGCCCAGGGCAAGCGCCCCCGCCATCGCCAGCAGGGCAATGACGTCCACACCGATGTCTCCGCGCCGCAGCGAGCGCGCCACCGACCATGTCAGCGGTGCGAGCATGAAGGCGACCGTCGCCGCCCACACTGCGTTGGCCGGGACGGACCCGACGAGCAGCGCGAGCAGCCCGCCGATGGCGATGCCGCTCAACGCCAGGACTGGCGCTCCCAGGACGCGCAGTCGCTCAAGCCCGCGAGCCCTCACATCAGCTCCTCCGAGGTGGTAGGAGCGTCACCGGCGACGGGTGTGTAACCGGCGAGCGCGAGCGCGCCGATCGCCAGCAGGCTGGCCAGCAGAGCCGTGGCGATCATGCCCAGCGTGGGCACGCTGAGCGCGAAGAAGCGTCGCACGGATGCAAGCACGAACGCCGCGACGAACAATCCGGCTAGTGACAGGCACATGCCGCTCACGAGCGTTGAGCGTCTGCGCGAGCCGGTGGCCTCCAGCGCGACCACGAGGTACAGGCCGACCGTGACGAGCACCGCGGTGGCGACGGTACGGGCCTGCATCACGGTGCAGTCAAGATCGTGCAGGGCGAACAGGTATCCGGTGACCGTTCCCGTCCCGACGATCACTCCGGCGGGAACGGCGAAGCGCGCGACGCCGCGAACGAAGCGCTCTGGCTGCCACGAGCCGCTGCTTGGTGCGAGCGCGAGGAAGAACGTGGGGATGCCGATCGTCAGCGTGGCTGCCAGGCTGAGATGGCGGGGCAGCAGCGGATAAGCCTCCGAGCTCGTGCCGATCGTGAGGATCAGGAAGGCCGCGAACGCGGACTTGGTCACATATAGCTTGGCCACGCGCGAGAGGTTGCGCAGCGCCTGGCGTCCCTCTCCCATCAACGCTGGGATCGCGTCGAAGTCACCGGAGATCAGCACGAGGTCTGAGACGCTGCGCGCCATCTGCGCGCCGCTGCCCTGGGCGATCGCCAATCGTGCGGCCTTCAGCGCCGGCACGTCGTTGACGCCGTCACCCAGCATTGCGACGTAGCGACCCGCGTCGTTCAGCGCGCTAACAACCGCGCGCTTTCCCTCCGGGGAGATCCGTCCCACGACGCTCGCCTCCAAGGCGAAGGCACGCAGCTCTGAGGGGTCCTCTGGGATCGCGCTGCCGTCGCTGACCGTGCGCACAGGGATGCCGACGTCGCGGGCGATCGCCGCCACCGTCTGCGGGGAGTCTCCCGAGAGCACCTTGACCTCCACGCCCTGCTCGTGCAGGAACGCGATCGTCTGCGACACGTTGGGGCGCAGCCGCTCGGCAATCACGACCAGGCCAAGGACACGCGAGTCCGGCGGCGGACCATCGCCCGGATCAGCCGGCAATGGTGTCTGCGTGCTGGCGAGAGCCAGCACGCGCCGGCCGGCGAGCTCCAGCTCGCGCGCCCTACCTGCAAGCGACCCGAGCGCGAAGCGCTCGGGTGCGCCGAGGACGTAGCTCGCCTCGTGCAGTGCCACCGCGCTCCAGCGCCGCCGAGAGCTGAAAGCCACCTCCTCCAATGGCTGCTCGGGCTCGCCCTGGAAGGCGTCGGCGATCGCGAGCAAGGTCGCGTTGGGCGAGGCGACGCTGGCGGCCAGCCGGCCGAGGATCTCCGCCATCCCGGCCTCGTCGCTCTCGGGTGCGGGCACGAGCTCGGTGACGCGCAGCGCGGTGTCGGT
>DASUDH010000032.1:0-5420 GCA_036275675.1 Solirubrobacteraceae bacterium
TCTGGTGCACGCCGAGCGCGTCGAGCGCGTGCACGACGCGCAACTTCTCATCGGCGGTGAGGCTCATGCCGCCTCCCCCCATGCCGTCGCGCAGGGTGGCGTCATAGAGCTCTATTTGGCGCATCAAGCGCTCGGAGATCCCCCAAGGGGGACCCCCGACATGGGGGGAGCGGCCGAGCCGGCGGGGCTCGACGCGGAAGACGTGGGGACAGTCACGACGTCGAGCCATTCGCGGTAGCGCTCGGAGCGACCGTGGATCGCGTCGTCGAACGCGCCCTGCAAGAGGCGTGTGACCTCACCGGGCTTGCCGGCCTGTCCCCCGTGGGGGGCTCCGATCTTGTGGTCGTCGATCTCCACGACCGGCACGAGCTCGGCGGCGGTGCCGGACATGAAGACCTCCTCGGCGAGGTACATCTCCGCGCGCGCGATGCTGCGCTCCACGACCGTGTAGCCGAGGTCGGCGGCGAGCTGCATGATCGAGCGGCGCGTGATCCCGTCCAGGATCGAGTTGTGGTGGCCGGGCGTGACGATCTCACCGCCGGCGACGATGTAGATGTTCTCGCCCGTGCCCTCGCATACGTAGCCGTGGTCGTCGAGCAGGATCGCCTCCTGGTAGCCGGCCTTCAGCGACTCGACCTTCGCGAGCACGTTGTTGAGGTACTGGCCGGAGGCCTTGGCGTGCGGGATCAGCGAGTCGGGGCTGATGCGCCGCCACGAGGAGACCTTCGCGCGGATGCCGTCGCGCATGCCCTCCTCGCCCAGGTAGGTGCCCCACTCCCAGCAGGCGATCGTCACGTCGATCGGCGCGTCCATCGGGTTCAGGCCCATCGAGCCGTAGCCGCGGTAGACGATCGGGCGGATGTAGCAGGAGCGCAGGTTGTTGCGCGCGACCAGCTCGCGCGTGGCCGCCAGCAATTCCTGGGCGGTGTAGGGCACCGGCATGTAGTACAGCTCAGCGGAGCGCAAGAGGCGCTCCATGTGCTCGGCGCCTCGGAACACCGCCGGACCGAGCTCGGTGTCGTAGCAGCGCACCCCCTCGAACACGCCCGTCCCGTAGTGCAGGCCGTGCGTTAGGACATGGACCTTGGCGTCCTCCCAGGCGAGGAACTCTCCGTTCATCCATATGAGGTCGCTTGTGTCCATTTGTTGTCTCCTGTTAGAGGTGCTCGAGCACCGCGCGCGTCGCCTGCACGGTGTCCGCGTCCCCACCCAGATCGGGAGTGCGCAGACCGCCCTCGAGCGCGCGTTCGACAGCCGATTCTACAGCCGCGGCCTCGCTCTCCAACCCCAGCCCGTGGCGCAGCATCAGCGCGGCCGACAGGAACATCGCCAGGGGATTGGCGATCCCACGACCGGCGATGTCGGGAGCAGAGCCATGCACCGGCTCGAACAGCCCCCCACGGGCGACACCCCTTCCCCCCTCCCCACCAGGGGAAGCGGAAGGGGTGGCTTGTGGAGGGGCGCCAAGTGAGGCACTGGGGAGCATCCCAATCGACCCCGTAATCATCGCCGCCTCGTCGGAAAGGATGTCGCCGAACATGTTCTCGGTGAGGATCGTGTCGAAGCGCCGCGGCGCGGCCACGAGCTGCATCGCGGCGTTGTCGACGAGCACGTGCTCGAGCTCGATGTGGGGGAACTCGCGCGAGCGCACCTCGTTCACCACCTCGCGCCACAGCCGCGAGGTCTCGAGCACGTTGGCCTTGTCGACGCTCGTCACCTTCGCGCGCGCCGCCCCGAACGCGGTGCGGGCGATCCGCTCGATCTCCCCGGTGGTGTAGGCGCACACGTCGGAGGCGAAGTCATGTGCGCGGGTCTTCTCGCCAAAGTAGATCCCGCCCGTGAGCTCGCGCACGACGAGCAGGTCGGTCCCCTCGATCCGCTCGCGCCGCAGGGGTGAGGCGTCATACAGGGCTGGCAGCGGCTTGACCGGGCGCAGATTGGCGTACAGCCCGAGCCCCTTGCGCAGGCCGAGCAGCCCCTGCTCGGGGCGCGGCGCGTGCGGGTCGGTCGTGTCCCACTTGGGTCCGCCCACCGCCGCGAGCAGGACCGCGTCGGCGACCCTGCAGGCCGCCAGCGTCTCGTCGGTCAGGGCGGCGCCGTGCATGTCGATCGACGCGCCGCCGAAGGGGTGGGACTCGAACTCGAAATCTCCAACCGCGCGCAGCACATCGAGCGTCGGGGCGAGGATCTCAGGGCCGATCCCGTCGCCGGGCAACGTGACGATCTTGTGTGCCATCTGTTCCTCTCTGACGAGCAGTCGTCCCGCAGACTGGCCCGGCTAAAGACCGAACTGTATCCGGCTAGGGCAGGGTCTGGCCGAGAAGCTGCTCGACCTTCCAGGAGCTGCCCTGACGTTCCAAGTAGATCTCGCTTGCGGGCATCGTCCTCGAACCGATCACCACTTGCGCATGGTTGCGCCCGTTGGTGCGCACGTTGACCACTTGGATCGCTTCGGCAAGCTGTTGGTGGAAGTGCTCGAACAGCAGCGACACGACCGCCTGGCAGGTCCTGCCCGTTTGCAGATATTCCGGGCCAGCGGAGCCGTGGCCGTAGGATTCGGGCACCGCCCGGGCGAGACTGGGGAGGAGCATCGCGCACGCCGACGCTCCCTCACTCGCGGCGGCGGCGGCATAGTAGCGCCTGACGAGACTCGTGATCGCACGCTCCTCCGCGGCGTTCGCCGGATGGCCATAGGCGAAGGTGGGCTTGTCGTCTCGGTCGGGGAAGCGGTAGCTCTCGAGGGTCGGGCCATCGCTGTCTTTGTCCTGTCCCGGGTCGAAGTCGCCGTTCCCGTCGGTGTCAGCCGGGTTGTCGGTGTCGCCATCCCCTCTGATCGCCTGCCCGGGCGGGATCGCACTGGTGGTGATGATGTGAACCATCCCGCCCGCCGAGGTGGTTGGCGAGGAGACGCCACCAGCCGAAGTGGTTGGCGAGGAGGCGCCGCCCGTCGAGGTGGTTGGCGAAGAGACGCCGCCCGCCGAGCTCGTGCCTTTGTTGGCGCTGCCGCACGCCGTGACGCCAAGACCCAGCGCCACGCTTGCAAGGAGCGCGGACAATGGCCTCACGATCAGGTGATCCCTTCCCTCATAGTGATCTGATGGCGCCCGATCGTAGCAAGGGTTCCATTTGTTCAGATGGCCGGGTCAGATACCGCTCTTTCCCCGAGGAGCTGCTTGGGCATGATCTGGTCGGTATCCACGTCGGCTCACGCGGAGGCGGCGAGCGAGCTTATGAGCTGGCGAAGTCGAGCGCGGTCGTCACGGGGCCCGACCGCTCGCGCGAGCCTTCGTAGTCAACGATCGCCTGCCCCTGCACGAGCGTCGCCCCGATGTCATCGAGCCCCTCCAGCAAGCGCCGACGAATCTCCTGGTCGATCTGGAACGCGACTTTGCGCCCGGCGCAGCGCACCTCCTGCGCCTCGAGGTCGATCTCTCCGCCACCCGCACGCGCCAGCGCCCGGCAGTCCTCCTCGCAGAGCACGACCGGCAGCAGCCCGATCTTCGTGCAGTTGGAGTAGAAGATATCGGCGAAGCTCGGCGCCACGATCGCCTGGAAGCCGTAGTCCTGCAACCCCCACGGGGCGTGCTCGCGCGAGGAGCCGCAGCCGAAGTTGCGGCCGGTCACGAGGATCGGGTTCGCGGGCAGATCCCACCCCGGCTGCTTGGCCCAGTCGTAGAACAGGAACTCTCCAAAGCCGGTGCGCTCCACCCGCTTGAGGAACTGCTTGGGCATGATCTGGTCGGTGTCGACGTCGGCGCGGTCGAGGTGCGTGACCTTGCCCGAGATCGTGTGGATCGGCTCCACGCTTAGCTCCAATCCCTGATGTCGGTGAAGTGCCCCCCGATGGCGGCGGCGGCCATGCTCATCCCCAATCTCTTATGTCGGTGAAATGACCCTCAATGGCGGCAGCGGCCGCCATCTGAGGGGACACGAGGTGCGTGCGCCCTCCCCGCCCCTGACGACCCTCGAAGTTGCGGTTCGACGTCGAGGCGCAGCGCTCGCCAGGGGAAAGGATGTCGGGGTTCATGCCAAGACACATCGAGCAACCAGCGACGCGCCAGTCGAAGCCGGCGACGCGGAAGACCTCGTCGAGCCCCTCCGCCTCGGCCTGGGCCTTGACCTGCTGGGAGCCGGGCACGACCATCGCGCTCACGCTCGGGGCCACCTTGCGACCGGCGACGACCGCGGCGGCGGCGCGCAGGTCGCCGATGCGCGAGTTCGTGCACGAGCCGATGAACACGCGGTCGATCGCGATCTCTTCGATTGGGGTACCGGGTCGTAGGTCCATGTAGCGAAGCGCGCGTTCGGTTGCCTCGCGGTCCGCGGGGCTGTCGAAGTCATCGGGCGAGGGGACGCTCGCGCTGACGGGGGCGACCATCCCCGGCGTCGTGCCCCATGTCACCTGCGGGGAGAGCGCGGCGGCGTCCACGACGACGTCGGTGTCATAGGCGGCGCCCTCGTCGCTCGGCAGCGTGCGCCAGCGCTCGATCGCCGCCTCCAGCTCGGCCCCCTTCGGCGCACCCGGGCGCGAACCCCCATTCACCCCTCCCCCAGCCGGCCTTTGGCCGGCTTCGCTCGACCCGGAAGGGTCGGTGAACCAGGCAAAGGTGGTCTCATCCGGCGCGATCATCCCCGCGCGCCCGCCAGCCTCGATCGTCATGTTGCAGACGGTCATGCGGCCCTCCATCGAGAGCGATTCGATCGCCGGGCCGACGTACTCGACGACGTGGCCGCTCGCGCCGCCGACGCCGATCTGGCCGATCGTGCCGAGGATCAGGTCCTTGGCGGTGACGCCGAAGCCCAGCGCGCCGTCGTAGCGGACGCGCATCGAGCGCGGCCGCTGCTGGACCATGCACTGCGTGGCGAGCACGTGCTCGACCTCGCTCGTGCCGATCCCAAAGGCCAGCGCGCCGAACGCGCCGTGCGTGGCGGTGTGCGAGTCCCCGCACACGATCGTCATGCCCGGCTGGGTGACGCCCAGCTCGGGGCCGATCACGTGCACGATCCCCTGACGGGCCGAGCCGAGCGAGTAGACCGGGACGCCGAACTCGGCGCAGTTGCGCTCGAGCGTCTGCACCTGCGCCCGCGAGAGCTCGTCCTTGATGCGCGCCGCCACGGGAGTGCCGTCCGTCGGCGTGTTGTGGTCGGCGGTCGCCAGCGTCCTGTCGGGACGACGCACCTCGCGCCCGGCGAGGCGCAGACCGTCGAACGCCTGGGGGCTCGTAACCTCGTGGACGAGGTGCAGGTCGATGTAGAGCAGGCCGGAGTCGTGCCCGCCCACCTCGTGGGCCTCCCAGATCTTGTCGAACATCGTCTTCGCCATGGACTAACTCCTTCTGAGACCGGCGGCGACAACGGAGAAGAACCGCGCCTCGCTGCCGTCGGGATTCGCAAAGTGGTGAGGCAGGTCCGCGTCGAAC
>DASUDH010000033.1:0-6107 GCA_036275675.1 Solirubrobacteraceae bacterium
GTCTGCCCGCTGTTGGGGTCCAGATGCGCCAGCAGCAGCGTGTCGCTGTGCGGCGGGTTGTTGCGGTCGAATGCGTCCTTGGCGCCGGGACGCCGATCGGAGCCGATGATCAGGAACGTCTGTGGTTCGCCGCTGTAGGCCGCCTGGATCACGCCATTGGCGATGTGGATCTGACTGCCGCGAGGGAACACCTCTTCGGCGATGTGGTTGAGCTTGGTCAACGCCAGCGTCGCCGTCGCCGCGCCGCTGAGCAACAGGATCAGGACGCCCGCGATCGCGAAGCGCATCCACATGCCCCGTGCCAGAGAGGGCGGACGCTCGTCGTCCATGGGTGTCGCCGGGGGGAGGCTCATGTGCGCATGCAGGCGGGCGCCGCCCGCCGCGGCCCGGCCGTCGACCTAGCCTAGCGGGAGCATCGGCCGCTTCGCGCCGGGGCGACCGGTCCGTGCGGCGCATCGGCGCGCCGTGCGATCCTCCCGTGCCCGCACCCGGCGCGTGCGCGCTGCGGTGGGCGCCGAGATGTCTTTCTGCGCCGGGATTCCCGGTACGCTCGGACGGTGCTGGGGCCCCGTAACCGCGAGCTGCTCGGCCTGATCCCCGCTGCGCTGCTCGTCACTGCCGGCTTTACCGCGATCTTCATCCAGGCGGAGCACATTTCTCCGGGCGCCTCCACGAACGTCACGCTCAACCACGCTTCGAGCCTGTCGCTCACATATGGCGCGCTGTTTCTCGGGCTGTGCTTGGCCGCGCACCTGGTGATCCGGTTCGCGCTGCCCCACGCCGACCCCTATCTCTTCCCGCTCGCCGCGGTGCTCGCAAGCGTGGGAATCGTGATGGTCTACCGGATCAACCCGTCACTGGCGCGTCAACAGGCGCAGTGGATGGTGCTAGGCCTGATCCTGTTCGCCGCGACGATCGTGTGGTTGCGACGCGCGGGCATCGGGGTGCTCGAGCGCTACCGCTACACGATCGCCGCTGTGGGAATCGCGATGGCGGTCCTGCCGCGCTTTCCGGTGGTCGGCGAGCAGGTGAACGGCGCCTACCTGAACATCCATGTCGGCCCGGTCTCCTTCCAGCCGGCGGAGCTCGCGAAGGTCGCGATCGTGATCTTCCTGGCCAGCTACCTGCGCGACAACCGCCAGATCCTCGTCACGGCGGGACGCCGCATCCTCGGCTTGACGATCCCGCCGATGAAGCAGTTCGGCCCGATGCTCGTGGTGTGGGGAGCGGCGATGGGCACCCTGCTGTTGACGCGCGAGCTCGGCACGTCGCTGATGTTCTACGGCGCGTTCCTCGCGCTCCTGTACGTCGCCACGGGGCGCTTCTCGTTCCCGTTGATCGGTCTCGTCCTGTTCGCGCTCGGCGCGTGGTTGGTCGCGACCCACGTCGGTCACGTCCACAACCGTGTGCTCGCCTGGGAACACCCCTTCGAGCGCTCCCTCTACGAACAGCGGGGCGGCAGCTACCAGCTCGCGCAATCGCTGTTCGCGCAGGCCGACGGAGGCCTGCTCGGGACAGGCTTTGACCAGTCGCTGCTCGTGCTTGCACACCACCGCGAACCGATCCTGCCGGTGCCCGAAAGCGACATGATCTATGCGGTCATCACGAACGAGCTCGGCCTCGCCGGCGCGGCAGCGCTGCTCTTGAGCTATCTCCTGTTCGTCGCACGCGGCCTGAAGACTGCGATGCTCGCACGCGACTCGTTCTCCAAGCTGCTCGCCACGGGCCTGGCGTTCGTCGTCGCCATGCAGGTGTTTGTGATCGTCGGCGGCGTCACCCGAGTGATCCCGCTCACGGGCGTCACACTCCCGTTCGTCGCCTACGGCGGGTCGTCGGTGGTGATGAACTTCGTGCTGCTCGCCCTGTTGCTCGTTGTCTCAGACCGTGCGCGCAGGCCCTACGCGCCGTTGCGCTGACGTCGCTCGGACCATGACGCCTGCGTTGGGGGAGGCGATGGGCGTTCGCCCGTACGCCGTCTCACAAAGGCGACAAGGCACATTTTGGGCATGATTTTGCAGATTTGAGGAGGTTCGCTGCCGCTTTCGGTCGAATACCTCCACACATTCGCGTATGCGCGCCCTCCCGAGTTGCGGCAGGCGAATATCGCCCGTGACATGCCAACTTCGACAACAGGCGCAGCGTCGAGCTTCGTCGTTCGGGCACGCGACACGCGCCTCGAGGGAGACAGGCGCCGGCGCTATCCCGGTCGCATCGGCAACTTCTCCTCGCCCGCCGGCCTGCACCCTAGGCCATGGCTGGAGCGCCTGCGGCACGCTCTTGGCGAGGATCTGTTCGTGCTGCACTACCAGCCGATCGTCTCGCTCCAGAGCGGGACGATCTCTCACTACGAGGCGCTCATCCGACTCGCAGACGATCCCGACGGGCCGCTCGCTCCGCCGTGCGGCTTCCTACCGGCGGCGGAGCGCTACGGCCTGATCCAGGCGATAGACCGGATGGTCATCGGCAAGGTCGTGGCCCTGATGGGAGGCGAGCTCGCGGAGGGCGATGTGCGCGTCGCCGTGAACCTCTCCGCGCTGTCGATCACAGACCGCGGCATGCTCGCCCACATCGAGCGGGAGCTCGTCCGTCGGCGTGTCGACCCGGAGCGCTTGATCGTCGAGGTCACCGAGACCGCGGCTATCAGCGACATGCGCCGCGCCCAGGCGTTCTGCGAAGGCGTGCACAGGCTCGGCAGCTCGGTTGCGCTCGACGACTTCGGCGCTGGCTTCGGCTCGTTCCAGTACCTCAAGCACCTGCCGTTCTGCTATTTGAAGATCGACGGTGACTTCATCCGCACGCTGCCGACCTCGCACAAGGACCAGCTGGTCGTGCAGGCGCTCGTCGGCGTGGCCCGCGGAATGGGCAAGCAGACGATCGCCGAGTACGTCGGCGACGAGCTCACGATGCGCCTCCTGCGCGACTACGGCGTCGACTACGCCCAGGGCTTCGAGATCGGGCGGCCGTCTGGGCAGCTCGAGGCGTTCGCCCGCGCATGACGAGTCATCGCGCCCTGGCGTTCGATATTCGGTTTATCAAATACTAACGTATATGCAAGATATATACAAGAGCAGTTTCGAAAAATGACATGCACCGCCATGTGGGCCGCGGCTGCGACCATGTGATCTGGATCGCCGCGCAGAGGGCGACTCGGCCGCTGCTCAGCGCGGCTGGGGCAACTGGGTGCGCATCACTGCGTCCCACAGCCGGTCCGGCAGCAGCCTGCGCTGGAGCACCGTCAGATGGGCGGAGGGCGTCAGCAGCATGCGCGAGGGAGAGCGGCGGCGTGAGATCGCCTTCTCGATCGCCTTCGCGACGACCTCCGGCGCACCGCCGAGATGGCGCACGGGGCTCTCGTACACGCCGACCGTCATGGCGGCGAGCTTCGTGTTGAACTCCTTGTAGGGCTCCCGGTCCTCCCCGGCGCCTCCCGTGCCCGTAGCCTCCGCTTCGGCGACCGTCGCCACGGCGGTTCTGGCGAAGTCGCTCGTGATCAAGCCGGGCTCGACCAGCACCACGCCCACGCCGAAGCCCTTGACCTCGAAGCGCAGCGCGTCGCTGATCGCCTCGAGCGAGTACTTCGTCGCGTGGTAGAGGCCACCGCCTGGGAACGTCAGCCTGCCTCCCATCGAACCGACGTTGACGATCCTGCCCCAATGCTGCTTGCGCATCGCCGGCAGCACGAGCTGGGTGAGGGCGATCGCGCCGAACACGTTCGTCTCGAACTGGCGGCGCACCGCATCGAGCGGCACCTGCTCGATCGGGCCGCCCTGGCTGTAGCCGGCGTTGTTGACGAGCACGCCGACCGCGCCGTGCTCGCGCTCGACGGCCTGCACCGCCGCGCGCATCGACTGCTCGTCGGTGACGTCGAGGCGCAACAGCTCGCAGCCGGCGTCCGCGAGCGGCTCGATCGACTCGAGGCGCCTGGCGCTCGCGTACACGCTCCAGCCGTGGCGCGCGAGTCGCCGCGCGGTCGCCTCGCCGATCCCCGAGGAGCATCCGGTGATGAGGACCGCCTTCGACGCGCTGCCGGGCATCCGCGCAGCATACGGAATGAGACACGCCATGTACCGTCCTCGCCCATCCCTGCCCGTCGCCGGGACCCCATCGGACGCGCCGGTTCTCTAGGGTGCCACTCGATGCGTGCCGTCACCTTCCAGGCGCCAGGCGAGCTGCTCGTAAAGGACGTCCCAGCGCCCGAGCTGTCAGACCCGGGCGACGCGATCGTGCGGATCGAGGCCACGGGCGTGTGCGGGTCGGACCTGCACATCTACCACGGGCGCGTGAAGATCGAGCCGGGGTTCACCATCGGCCACGAGTACGTCGGCACGGTGCTCGCCCTCGGCGAGGCTGTGCGGAGTATGAAGGTGGGCGACCGCGTGCTCGGCTGCTTTCAGACAGCGTGCGGGCGCTGCTACTTCTGCCGGCGCGGCTGGTTTCACAAGTGCGACCATTCGCGCACGTTCGGTCACGGCGCGACGCTCGGCTCGCTGCAGGGCACCCAGGCGGAGCAGGCGCTGATCCCGAATGCCGATCTGGTCCTGCGCAAGATCCCGCGGGGAATGAGCGACGAGGCGGCGCTGTTCGCGGGCGATGTGATGGGGACCGGCTATCACGCTGTCGCCGACAGCGGTTTGCGCGCCGGGGACGTGGCCGCTGTGCTCGGGCTCGGTCCCGTGGGACTGTGCGCTGTGCAGGCGGCGAAGGCCGCGGGCGCGACCCGCTTGATCGCGATCGACTCCGTGCCGGAGCGCTTGGCGATGGCCGAGTCGTTCGGCGCCCAGCCTGTGCACCTCACGGAAGGCGATCCGCGCGCCGCCGCCCGCGAGGCGACTGAGGGGCGCGGCGTGGACGTGTGCATCGACGCTGTCGGCCACCCGCAGGCGTTCGATCTCGCCCTGCGACTGACGCGCAAGTGCGGCACGGTGCAGGCGGTCGGCGTGTACGCCGAGCGCGGCGAGGCGCATATGGGGGTGTTGTGGATCAAGTCGCTGCACGTGTGCGCCGGGCACGCCAACGTGATCTCACATATCGACCGGGTGCTGGCGATGATGTCCGCCGGGCTGCTCGATCCCGGTCCGCTGGTCACCCACCACATGAGCCTCGAGGAGGCTCCCGAGGCGTACGCTCTGTATGACCGCCGCGAGGCGCTGAAGATCGTGCTGCGACCCTGACGGTCCTCACGACGGCTGGCGGTCGTTCGCCAAGCGCCCTCGCGCTGTCACAATCCTTGAGGCCGCGCCGACGCGATGACCGCCACAGACTCCCCGACGGACGACAAGGAGCTTCGATGACCACCGTTGCCCAGCAAGCCCTTCCCGACGCGCTCGGCGACGCCGCCCGCGAGTTCATCTCGGCTCGACACGGCCTGCTGATCGGCGCGGAGAGTGTCGCGGCTGCCGACGGACGCGCGTTCGTCACGTTCGACCCGGCGAGCGGCCGCGAGATCGCGGTGGTGGCCCAGGCCGGCGCCGAGGATGTCGCGCGAGCAGTGGCCGCCGCGCGCGAGGCGTTCGAAGGCGGCCCCTGGGCGTCGCTGCCCCCGTCGGCGCGTGGCCGATTGATCGCGCTGCTGGCGGACGCGATCGAGGAGCGTCAGGAGGAGCTCGCCCAGATCGAGTCGCTCGACAACGGCAATCCGGTGAAGCTCGCTCAGTATGTCGACGTGCGCGGGACCGTCGCCCACCTGCGCTACTTCGCTGGCTGGGCGACGAAGATCGAGGGCAGCGTGCTGCCTGTGACCGCGCCCGAGATGCTCTGCTACACGCGCCGCGAGCCGGTCGGCGTGTGCGCTCAGATCGTGCCGTGGAACTTCCCGCTGCTGATGGCCGCATGGAAGATCGCGCCGGCGCTCGCGGCGGGCTGCACCGTCGTGCTCAAGCCGGCCGAGCAGACGCCGCTCAGCGCGCTGCGCCTCGGCGAGCTGGCGCTCGAGGTCGGGTTCCCACCGGGTGTGCTGAACGTCGTCACCGGCGACGGCGATACGGGCGCCGCGCTTGTGGACCATCCGGGAGTCGACAAGATCGCGTTCACCGGCTCGACGGCGGTCGGACGCGAGATCGGCGCGAAGGCCGGGCGTGCGCTCAAGCGCGTCACGCTGGAGCTCGGCG
>DASUDH010000034.1:0-12164 GCA_036275675.1 Solirubrobacteraceae bacterium
CGGCCGTCAGGCGCTGTTGTATGAGCTCGCTCGAGAGCGGGTCGAAGCGCACCTGCTGGCAGCGCGAGGCGATCGTGGGCAGAACATCCTCGCGGTGCTCGGCCAGCAGGATCAGGTGCGCGAACGACGGGGGCTCCTCGAGCGTCTTCAAGAGACGATTGGCCGCCTGGTCGTTCATCGTGCCGGCCTCCTCGATCACGAAGACCCTGCGCGTGGACTCGAACGGGGTGCGCGCGACGGCCGCCACCACCGGCTCGTCGATGTCGCTTACGAGCACTTCGCTCGCCCCGCTCGGTGTCACCCATGTCAGGTCGGGGTGGGCTCCGCGCGCGACCCGCTCGGTCACCGTCGCCGGCTGGCGCGCCCCGTCGGCGAGCAGCGCCGCGGCGAAAGCGCGCGCGACCGTGCGCTTGCCGGCGCCCGCCGGGCCGTGGAACAGGTAGGCGTGCGACGGGGCGCCCGCCGGAGGCAGCACGGGGAGCAGCACTGCGCGCGCGTGCGGGTGCGGCTCGACGCCTGTGAGCACCGCCTCGGGAGCACCTGCCTTCGTCACGTCAGGAGCAGGTGGCTCAGTCGGGGTGGGCGACACTCACACCATCCTAAGCCTCTAACGTCGCACTACCGGAGGGTGGGGAGGGCGGGCACCCCAATCAACCTCGCACCGCTACCGTGCGCTCGTGGCCAGCGGCAGGCTCATAACGATCGAGGGGCTCGACGGGGCGGGCAAGTCGACGCTCGCCGCCGCGCTCGCGGCGGCTCTGGCGGAGCGGGGCGTGCACGTGGAGCGCTCGCACGAGCCGGGCGGTGTACGCCTGTCCGAGCGGATCAGGGAGCTCGTCAAGGACCCGTCCCTGACCGTGGGACCGCGTGCCGAGGCGCTGCTGTACGCCGCCGCGCGCGCCGCGCTCGTGCACGAGCGCGTGGCGCCGCTGCTAGGGGCCGGCGCGTTGGTTCTGCTCGACCGCTACGTCGACTCCTCGCTCGCCTACCAGGGCGCCGGCCGGGGGCTCGGGATCGAGGAGACGCGAGCCATCAACCTGTTTGCCACTGGCAACCTCATCCCCGACCGCACGCTGCTGCTGCGGATCGCGCCCTCCACCGGGCGCATCCGCCGGCACACACGCGGGGTGCAGCCCGACCGGCTCGAACGCGAGAATGAGGCCTTCTTCGAGACGGTCGCGGCCGCCTACGAGCAGCTCGCGGCCGCCGAACCGCAGCGGATCCGCACGATCGACGCTGAGCAGTCAGCCGAGCGCGTGCTCGAACAGGCGCTCGTGGAGGTTGAGGATCTGTTGCCCCCGCCCGGCGCCTGACCGAGGGGTGTGCGCGACGAGTTGCGCTTGTTGAATCGATGGATGCGCGCTGCGCGCGTGGGGCGCACAACCGATGTGCCACGCCCTGTCACCGGGTCCCACGCGAGTGGCTAGCATGGCCACTGCGATGATTGCCGGGTCAGACCGCAGCCTGCGCCGCGCACGCGCGACCGCGCTCTGTGCGGTAGCTGTGTCCGCTGGGGCCATACTCGCCGCGATCTACCCGGCCGGGGCGCCAGCGGCGCCCCACACGAGCTCCACCCCAAAGCACCCTGTGCCCGCATCCGCCCGCGTCCAGGGCACCACGACGACGACCGCGGCGACAACTCCTGCGGCGGCGACCACTGCCGGGACGACGCCAGCCGCGACGACGCCGACGACGACTACGTCGCCCGCGAACGGCGCCCAACCGGGCACGGTCGCGCCGACCGCCACCACCCCGACCTCGACCGTGCCGACCCCGACGACCCCTGCCGGCGTGCCCGCCGGCGGCTCCACCAAAGTCGTCGGCGCTGCTCGCAAGGCCGGCCCTGGCCACAAGCGGCTGTCCACAGGCGCGCTCGCGCTGGCGGCGCTCGGCGCGCTGCTCGCCCTCGGTTGCGCCGTGTGGGTGGTCGGCCGCTGGCTCGCCCTTGAACCGCGCTGGCCGGTCTCCATGATGCACTCGCTGCGCGAGGCGAGCTACCGCGCATCGGCCACCTGGGCGGAGTTCGCCGACTGGGCACGCATCGGGCGCTGAGTCACCGGCAGCCGAAAACCCCTTGAAAACCCCTCTAAAATAAGAGGTTCTTGCGGTCTGTCCGACGCGCGCGAGACGATCTTTGGCCCGAATAGAGCCGAGTTGGGCGTCGCGCAGTGCCGGCGCAGAGGAGGAAAGGCCGATGGACTCAATCCCGCACCCCACCATCCAGCAGGAGATCGAGGCCGGTGCAGCCCTGGCCGTAAAGCGCCTGTTCACCTCCCCCGATACGCATCCCTTCGATACGGTCGAGTGGGAGCTGCGCGACGCGCGCATCGGCCACGGCGACCGCATCGCCTTCGAGCAGGCCGACGTCGAGTTTCCCAAGAGCTGGAGCCAAAACGCGACGAACATCGTCGCTCAGAAGTACTTCCGCGGCCAGATCGGTCGCCCCGAGCGCGAGCGCTCCGTCAAGCAGATGATCGGTCGCGTCGCCGGCACGATCGCTGGCTGGGGTCGCGAGCGCGCCTACTTCGCAACCGACGAGGACGCCGAGTCATTCGAAGCCGAGCTGACCCACATCCTGCTGTATCAGATGGCCGCCTTCAACTCGCCTGTCTGGTTCAACGTCGGCTTCGAGGAGAGCCCGCAATGTAGTGCGTGTTTTATCTTGTCAGTAAAGGACACGATGGAGTCGATCCTCGAATGGAACACCAAGGAGGGCATGATCTTCCGCGGCGGCTCCGGGTCGGGCATCAACCTGTCCAGCATCCGCGGCTCGATGGAGCCCCTGGCCAAGGGCGGCACCGCCTCGGGCCCGGTGTCGTTCATGCGCGGCGCCGACTCGTGGGCCGGCACGATCAAGTCGGGGGGCAAGACACGACGCGCGGCGAAGATGGTGGTGCTCGACGTCGACCACCCCGACATCCGCGAGTTCATCTGGTGCAAGGCCAAGGAGGAGGACAAGGCCGAGGCCCTGCGCGACGCCGGCTTCGACATGTCGATCGACGGCGACGGGTTCACCTCGATCCAGTACCAGAACGCCAACAACTCGGTGAGGGTTACCGACGAGTTCATGCGCGCCGTCGAAGAGGACGGCGAGTGGCGGCTGACGGCACGCTCCACGGGCGAGCCGGTGGGCGAGCCGATCCGCGCGCGTGAGCTGATGCGCGAGATCGCCGAGGCCGCCTGGCGCTGCGCGGACCCGGGCGTGCAGTACGACACGATCATCAACCGCTGGCACACCTCTCCGAACAGCGGACGCATCAACGCGTCGAACCCGTGCTCGGAGTACATGCACGTCGATGACTCCGCCTGCAACCTCGCCTCGTTGAACCTGATGAAGTTCCGCCGAGCAGACGGCACACTCGACGTCGAATCCTTCGAGCACGCTGTCGACATCGTGCTGCTCGCGCAGGAGATCGTCGTGGGGCCCTCCAGCTACCCGACGGAGGAGATCGGCGTGAACGCGCGCGCGTTTCGCCAGCTCGGCCTCGGCTACGCCAACCTCGGCGCATACCTGATGAGCAACGGCATGCCGTATGACTCGGACGCCGGCAGGGGCACGGCGGCGGCGATCACCGCGCTGATGACCGGTCGCGCCTACCGCGAGTCGGCCCGCGTCGCAGCCGCGCTCGGCGCATACGAGCGCTACGAGGAGAACCGCGAGGAGCACAACAACGTGATGCGGATGCACCGCGACGCCTCCTGTGCGATCCCCGACGCGGCGTGCGCCGACGAGGAGCTCTTGGCGGCGGCGCGCCGCGCATGGGACGAAAAAGTAGAGCTCGGTGAGCGCTTCGGCTATCGCAACGCCCAGGCCACCGTGCTCGCCCCCACCGGGACGATCTCATTTCTCATGGACTGCGACACCACCGGCGTGGAGCCCGACTTCTCGCTCGTCAAGTTCAAGGAGCTCGTCGGCGGGGGCCAGATGACGATCGTCAACCGCACCGTACCGCTCGCGCTCGCCACGCTCGGCTACTCAGAACAGCAGATCGAGCAGATCGAGGCCCACCTGGCGGAGCACGGCACGATCCTCGGCGCGCCCGGGCTGGCCGAGGAGCACCTGCCGGTATTCGACGTGGCGGTCGGCGAGCGCGCGATCTCGCACATGGGCCACCTGAAGATGAGGGGCGCCGTCCAGCCGTTCATCTCGGGCGCGATCTCAAAGACCGTCAACCTGCCCGAGAACGCTACCGTCGAGGACATAGCCGATGCCTACACACAGGCATGGCGACTCGGGATCAAGGCGCTTGCGATCTACCGCGACGGCTCGAAGACCGCTCAGGCGCTGCGCACCGACGCCCAGCAGGCCAAGGACACGCGCGCCGGCGGTGACATCGACGCGATCGTGGAGGAGGCCGTCGCCAAGGCGCTCGCCGAGGCCGGACCGCGGCGCAAGCGCATGCCGCGCGAGCGCCAGTCGATCACGCACAAGTTCTCGATCGGTGGTCACGAGGGTTACATCACCGCCGGTATGTACGAGGACGGCAGCGTCGGAGAGATCTTCCTCACCGACATCGGCAAGGAGGGCTCCACGCTGCGGGGCATGATGAACTCGTTCGCCACCGCGATCTCGATAGCGCTGCAGTACGGAGTGCCGCTCGAGACGCTCGTCCAGAAGTTCAGCTACATGCGCTTCGAGCCGGAGGGCATCACCTCCAATCCGGAGATCCCGTTCGCCAAGTCGATGCCCGACTACATCATGCGCTGGCTGGCATCGCGCTTCCTCGACACCGACGCCCAGGAGGAGCTCGGCATCCTCACCCCCGCCGTGCGCGCCCGCAAGGCCGCCCAGGAGGCCGCCCAGTCCGTGATCTCCTCCGACACGGCCGGACCAGGCGCACCAGACACGGACGCCGGAGACGCCCCTGCCAAGACGGGCGGCTCACAGGCAGGTCCGCGCGCCGCGGTAGGCGCCGGCATCCCGCCGACCGCCGCGCTCACCGACTCTCCCCCAGTCGTCCCCGCGCGCCTGCAGGGCCTCGACCTCGGCCCCGCATGCAGCCAGTGCGGAGGCATGATGCAGCGCACGGGCTCTTGCTACACGTGCTCGAGCTGCGGCAACAACACCGGCTGCGGCTGAGGGCTTGGCCGGCGCGTCTCTGCGTCCTCCAGGGCAGGCTCAGCGCCGGGCGGCATGCTCGACGAGCGCTGCGCGCGACTCGTCGCGGCCGAGCATGCTGATGAAGACCGCGGCGAAGGCGATGCCGAAGACGAGGAACTCGATGAAGCACATGCTTGCGCCGGCGAGCTGCTGATCGCTGATCGCCGAGATGCCGAAGCCTCGCGGCGCGGAGGCATAGAGCGGGTACTGCACGCTGGTCATCCACGTGAGCGGCACGCAGATCGCGGCTGAGGCAAGGCGGGTGAAGCCGAGCAGGGCGAGCCGCTCGCCGTTCGGGCGCAGGCGTGCGCGCGGCAGCGGATCCACGATCAACCACCACAGGGCAAGGCCCGTGTAGAAGAGCGTGACGTGCTCGAGCGCGTGCACAACCTCGTGCTGTGCGGCGAAGTCGAACATCGCCGGGATCGCCCACACCCAGGTAGCGGTCGCCCACAGCGGGATCGCAACCCAGGGTGAGGTGAGCAGCACGAGTACTCGACCGTAGCGTCCACCCGGGGCTACGATGCGCAGGGCGGGGCGCGCAAGGCCGAGCGGGAGCACCGGAGAGCGCAGTCCGAGCACGATCAGGGCGGGGGCCACGTCCGAGAGCAGCACATGCTGCAGCATGTGCGCCGACAGCAACCAGTGGTCGCCGATCGCGTCCAGCGGCGAGAGCAGGGCGATCGCAAGAGCGAGGATCCCGCCCGCGTAGGGCGCCCAGTGGCCCACGCCGACGGCGGAGGAGCTCCAGGACGCGCGCCTGTACATGCGCGCGTATACGAACGATGCCACGAGCAGCGCGAGGATCGCGACGGGGTCGAGGCTCCAGGAGCCCCATCCGGGCACGGGATTCATCGGCGGCATCCTATCGATCGGTCTGCACCCTACGTGCCGCGCTCGGACGCCCAGCCCGTCCGACTCACCAGCCCGTCCGACTGACCGGGTCGGCGACCTATCCGTCCGTTCGGCGCATCACCCACTCGGCCCGTACGACGCGGGCGGGGCGGGGTTCGAGCGCACAGCAGCGATCTGACCGAGCAGCGCCTGCGGGCTCGTGCCGCCGAGCACGCGCAGGCGCGGCAGGCGGTAGAGATCCTCCCCGGGTGTGGCCCAGCCCGGGATGACGGTGGTCGAGCCCACGTAGCCGGCGGCCTTCACCTCGGCGATGACGGCCGCGCTGTAGTGGCCAGAGGGGTAGCAGAACCAGTTTGCCGGCACGTGGTAGCGGCGCTGCACCTCGGCTCGCGCGACCGCCACCTGATAGCGCAGGGCGGCAGGGCCGAGCGTAATCAGGTCGGCGTGGCTGATGCCCTGCGTATCGAGCTCCCAGCCGTTGGCCACGAGCTCTGAGACCTGCGCTTGGCTGAGTCCCCCCTGGGAGGGCGGCAGGCCGGTGAGCTGGATGTTCTCGACGCCCACCCATCCGAGCCGGCGCAGGACGGGAAGAGCCTGGGTGAGCTGGGACTGGTAGCCGTTGTCGAAGCTCACCACGACCGGCTTGCCGGCCGGCAGCGGTGTTCCGTGTGTCCAGTTGGCGAGCATCTCGTCCATCGTCACCGCGCGGAAGCCGGCCTGCGCAAGCGTTCGCATCTGCGCGGCGAACTCTTCCGCCGGCACATACAACCCTGGGAACTTCGCGCCCGGGGGCGGCGGGTTGATGACGTGATACATCAGGATCGGCACCGGCTCGCCGCCGCGCGCTCCGCTCGGCGTCCGCATCGTGGAGACGCGCGTACCGCGTTTCGTGTCGGCGGCCGGGCCAGGCGCCGCCGAATGCCGCGCACCCGAGCCGGCCTGGGCACCGCCGGTCGCAGGCGCCGTGCCGCTTGTGGATGTCGATCTGGAGGAACTGCCGCAGCTCAGCAATCCCGCCGCCGTCAGCACGGCGGCTGCGATCACGGCCACGGCGGCGAGCCCCCGTGCCCGCCGACGCGCATAATCGCGCCTGCGCGCCTCACGGCGGGCTCGCCGCTGATCGATATCCATCTGCTCCTAGTTGAGACGCTTCTTGAGCGCGCTCGCCGCGGAGAATTTCGCCGCCTTGCTGGCAGCGATGTGGATCGTCTGTCCCGTTGCCGGGTTGCGTCCCTGCCTGGCTGCACGGTTGCTGACGCTGAACTTGCCGAAACCGGCAAGAGCGACCTCACCACCGGCCGCCAGCTCGCTGGAGATCAAGTCGATCGCCGCCTCCAGCGCCTGCCGAGCCTGTGTTCCCGCCAGACCCGTACGTTGCGCGACCCCTTCAGCCAGCTCGTTCTTTGTCATGGCACTCCCTTCTCGAGTGTCGTTGCTGTGGCCAGGCTAACGGGTGGCAAGGACGTCCATACCCCCAATTGCGGGCTTTTCCCGCATTTCAGGCCCTAATTTCGGGGGGATACGCCGAAAACGGCGTCTTTTCGGTGGCCTGAGGCTCCTGTGAGGGCGCTGTGCGTGGCCGCAGACGACCCGCGGCGCACGCGGTCCACAGCACGGCAAGCCACGTCAGCGAGGCCAGGCTCACATGCACCCACACGAGCTCCGTGGGCAGACGGGTCTTGTACTGGTCGAGGCCCACGAGCCCCTGCAACGCGATCAACACGCACGTGACGGTCGCCGAGCGCTGCACGAGCCGATCGCCGCCGTGCCGACGCGCGAGCCACCACACACCGAGCGCCGCAAGCCCGAACGCCAGCGCGATCTCCCCGTGGCGGTGGATCACGAAGTCCATCGTGCCCTTGCCGTCGAAGGCGAGACGATTGATCCGCTGTCCCGGGGAGCCGCCGGCGTGTGGGCCGGCCGCGGTGGCGGCGGTGCCCGCGAACATCGTCAAGCCGCCGAGCGCGACGGTGACGCGAGCGCAGAGCGCGAGCGCGCGGCCGGACGCCCTTGGGCGTTCGCCCGACTCGTGGGCCGAGCGCCAGGCGAGCGCTACGGCTGCCGCCAAGACGAGCATCGAGAGCGCGAAGTGGCCCATCACCCAGCCGTAGTCGAGCGCGCCGCGCACGGTCAGGCCGCCGAGCACCGCCTGTGCAAGCACCCCGAGCGGCAGCAGCGCGCTCAGCCACACCAGATCGCGCCGGTATGGCTGGCGGCGCCATGCGAGCGCAAACGCGGCAAACGCGGCGATCGACACCGGGATCGTGACCATGCGGTTGGAGAACTCGATCAGCGCGTGCGTGTCGAGCGGCGGATAGACCTTGCCGTAGCAGCGTGGCCATTGCGGGCATCCGAGCCCCGACCCGGTGAGCCGCACGGCCGCGCCGGTGAGCACGATCAGCGTGAATGCGCCCGTCGCGGCATACGCCACGAGCGCGTATCGCGCGGGCGTGACGGCGAGCTCGCCGATGCGGCGGCGCAGGAGGGTTGGACGCTGACCCATGGCGCCTAAGCATTACATCGACGGACCGATCGCGTCGACCGTGGCGTGTGTCGATTTTCGAGCCTATGCGATCGACTTTTCGGCCAATGGATCTATCCTGCCAGCGAGCACAACAACACCCGTGACAACGAATCAATCGTTCCCGAACAGTGGACGTGCAGGAGATTGGACGTCGACGAGGAAACGCTCGATGACGTGGCTATGAGCCTTACAGACGACTTCCAGGGCAACTCCTACGACGAGATCGGGGTCGGATACATCGCCACTCGAAGGACCGACCCGCGGATCGCCAGGCAGATCCACGAGGCGCTGGGCGATGCTCGATCGATCGTCAACGTCGGCGTCGGCATCGGCGCCTATGAGCCGCACGACCGCGAGGTGCTCCCGATCGAGCCTTCCGATCGGATGATCGCCCAACGAGCGCCCGAGCTCGCGCCTGCCATCAGGGGCCATGCAGAGAGCCTGCCGCTGCTGTCGGGCAGCGTCGACGCGGCGATGGCGTGCATGACACTGCACCACTGGGCCGACTGGCGGATCGGCGTGCAGGAGCTGAGGCGGGTCGCGCGCAAGCGCGTGGTCATCTTCACATACGACCGTTCCTACGCCGAGCGCTTCTGGCTGCTGCGCGACTACCTGCCAAAGCTCGGACGCCTGGACAGCGCGCGCTTCCCGAGGATCGACGAGCAGCGCGTGGCCACGGGCGAGGAGGTGAGAATCAAGCCGGTCCCGATTCCCCACGACTGCGAGGATGGCTTTCTCGCCGCCTACTGGCGACGTCCGAAGGCCTACCTCGACGAGCAGGTCCGTGCGGGCATGTCCGCCTTCCACCTGCCCGGCGCCGCGCGGCTGCTCGACGGCCTCGACGAGCTCGCCGAGGATTTGGAGACGGGCCGCTGGGAGGACCGCAACCAGGACATCCTGGAGCGCGAGGAGCTCGACCTCGGCTACCGGCTGCTCGTCACCGAGCTGTAGGTGTGAGCCCAAGCCGGTGCGACCCACGGTCCGCGGCGCTCGCGATACGGCTCGCGTGGCCCTGTACCACCGACTCAGAGGTTGTACTCGAACGGCAGCTCGGAGGCGATCTCGCGCAGACGAGGCGCAGCCCTGTCGCGCGCCGAGATCACCAGCTCGGCCTCGGACAGCGGCCACTGCACGGCCACGTCCGGGTCGTTCCACGCGATGGCGCGTTCGATCGCCGAGTCGTAGTAGGCGGTCTGCTTGTAGATGACGTCGGCCACGTCGCTGAGCACGCAGAAGCCATGGGCGAACCCGACTGGCACGTACAGGATGCGCATCAGCTCGTCGTCGAGCTCGAACCCCTCCCACTCGCCATAGCTCGGCGAGTCGCGACGCAGGTCGACGACGACGTCGAGGATTCGCCCGCGCGCGCACCGCACGAGCTTGGCGACTCCGGCGCCCACTTGGAAGTGCATGCCACGCAGCACTCCCCTACCCGAATGTGAATGGTTGTCCTGGATGAACTCCTCAGCCACCGGGATGCCAGCATCGGCGTGCCAGGCCCGACGATAGGTCTCGACGAAGAAGCCCCGTTCGTCGCCGACCACGGACGGCTGGATCAGCGCGAGGCCTGATATGCGGGTTGGGAGGCTCTGCATTGGCGACGGCCGCGCCGGTGAGTTGCGGGGGCGCTCGCGCGACAGGGGTGCGCGACAGCGCGCAGACTACCGGGGGGTATCTCGGGACGCTTCGCCGGCGCTCGCGAGTCCTCGGCGGCAACTTGGGCGATCACGCCGCGTGCATCGCCGAGCTCGCGAGCTCCCTCGGCAACCGCCGGCGATCGAGCCATCGAGCCCTGAGTGGCCGACCTGCCGAACGTGAACGACAGGCCCGCCCGCAAACGCAAGGCCTCTGCGTCTGCGGGCGGGCCGGCTCGACCCCCCCGGAGGGCACGGAACCGAATGGGCATCTGGCTCGTATTGCCTGAGTAATCGTCTCGCCCCCCCTGCGCCATGACAAGAGGAAAGTCAGGTACTTGACTTTCAAGATGCTCCGATGCGACGCGACGCGACCACGATCTCACTGGGTTGGGAGGCGGTCGCCGACATGCGTCGCAGCGAGCGTCGCGCGGCGAGGATCGCCATCATCGGCGCGGCGAGCCCGCCGAAAGCATCGAGCACGGATGGGACCACGAGTTGCGCGTGTTGGGAGGCGGAGCTGTGCAGCTCGCATATGTAGAAGCTCGTCATCGCCGCCACGATCAGCGCGTGGCGCCTCCCACGAGGGAGCGCTACGGCGCGGCGCAGAGCCTCGCCGGCGATCGTCCGCATGCGGACGGCGGCGTCGATGGGCGACGGATAGCAGTCGATCAGTCCACGCTCGCCTGTGACCATGTCTTCGTCGTGGTCGACGAGACTGTCCAGCAGCGAGTGGAGCGCCCCGATCCACGGGAAATAGGCGCTCTCGATCGCCTGCACGTCGGACGGCTGTAGGCGCGGATCGGCGGCCGATGCGATCAGCACGAAGAGGGTGAGCGTGGAGCCGGCGCCGGCGCCGGTCTCCCACCAGCGCAGACCAGTCAGGGGACGAGTTTCCGCCGATGCCCACCGCTCGAACGGCTCGTATGAACCCGAGGTGTCTCCATGATTGAAGGCCTGGTAGGCGACTATACGCTTGGTGGCGCAGCGCATCGGCTCGACGATCAGAGACAGCAGCGGGAGTACTGTCAGTGCCTCGCGAACCGACTCGACAAGTGCGCGTAGATAGCCGCCGTCGTCGCTGTGGTCGTGGTGTAGGTAATAGTCGCAGTGGGACTCGCCGGGCGTGGTGGCGACGATCAGAGCCTCGTGCAGCCGGTACCCGTTGGCGACGGGGTCGCAACTGGGCTGCTCGGAGAGCAGGTCGAGGTAGTCGCAGATCGTCTGGCAGGCCACCAGAGCCCTCACGACGAATGGGCGGTTCGCGCGGGGCACGAGCGCCGCGAACGCAGCCGCTCCCTCGAGATTGCCCCGCTTCTGGTCGAGCGCCTGGAGGGCCAAACGACGCAGCACCGGATCGGGGATACGTGTGGCGAGCACGCGGCGGCGACACACTTCGCTGACGACTCGTGGGAAGACCGCGAACCAGTAGCGACGCGCTGCGCACGCGAAGTCGGCAGCAAACCAAAGTCCGCTCTTGTGTACTGCGCGAACCACAGGGATAGAATTGCGCACCCGTGGCAAAGCGCACAGTCCGAATCACTCCTGCAGGCTGAGGCGCGCGGGAACGCGCGCGGCGACGAGGCCAGGCAGTGCAATAACGGCCAGGGCAATGGCCGTAATGAGCACAAGAGTGAGGAACACATGCGCCGCTCCGATGGAGAACGGCGCGGGAAAGCCGGTCGTGATCGTCAACCAGTGACCGGCGAGCGCATGGCCATAGACACCGACGATCGCGCCGACAACCGATCCGACCCCCAGCATGACGCCGCTCTCCAGCAGCAGCCCACGCCAGAGCTGGCCGGGGTGATAGCCCTGGATCTTCAACGAAGCCAATCGAGCGCGGCGCTCCCAAAGAGTGGCGCTCAGCGCAGCGGCGACTGCCAGCGCGGCTGCGACCAGCAACAGGGTCGAGATCTGGACGAGCATGTGCAAGCCCTGGCGAGCGCTCGCATCGGCTTCGGCGGCGCTCTCGGCGCTTGTCTGCGCCGACAGACCCGTACGCGAAGTGAGTGCAGCGCCGACGGCACGCTTGCCGATCACGGCCCCG
>DASUDH010000035.1:0-7012 GCA_036275675.1 Solirubrobacteraceae bacterium
GCTGTTCCAGTGGCCGGGGGAGCCCGGCAGCTTGGCGATCGGCGTAGCCGATCGCGGCTCGTAGACGTTGATCCCGCCGCCAGAGGGGTCGTAGACATAGACCAAGCCCCCCGCCATCACGGGACTCGTGCCGGGATTGCCGTTCTGCCACGCCAAGCGCAGGCGGCCTCCGATCAGCGCGTAGGCGGCGGTGGCCTGTTCGGCGCCGACGAACACCGTGGTGCTGTGGCCCCGGCGCCCCCCGGTCGACACGGTCCACACGGCCGGCGCGCTGAACAGCTGCCCGCCACCGGGCAGCGGCAGGCGCTGGACTTCCCCGCCGAGCCCGCTTGGCACCGCAGGAGGGCGACCGTCGAGGCGCGAGAGCGACAGCACGCGCATGATCCCGTCCTTGCCGGCGATCAGCACGCGGTCCTGACCGAGCGCCACCGGCGCGCTCGAGCCAAGGTCGGTGTCGCTTTCGCTCAGTTCAGCCTGATTCGTGGGAGTGAAGGCCTGACGGAAGCGCAGGTCCGGGAGCGTCAGCTCGATCACGCTGTCGCCGAAGTCGGTGGCGCCGTTCCAGGGGCCGTTTCCCGTGGAGATCAACAGGCGTCCCGCACTCGGCTCGACGACGGCTCCGCCGCGCGAGAGGATCGCCGAGTCGCTCGCCGAGCAGCTGCTCGGCACGATCACGCGGTGGCGGTTCGAGCAGAGCGTGTTGAACACGCTCGCGATACGCCCGGTCGCCCGGTCGATCGCGACGAGGTGGCCCTGGTAGGGGGGAGCGTCGCCGAGATAGCCGCCGGTGGCCACGAGCAGGTGGCGGCCGTCGATGTTCAGCGCGGCGGCGAGCTTCTCGTGCGTGGCGTCGCGCGTGATCGACACGGGCCACCCACCGGCCTCGCGGCCATCGGCGAGCACGAGCTTGTGGATCAACCCGTTCGGCGAGGCCGCATACACGAAGCGCCTGCCCGGGTCGGCCAGCGGGCTGGTCGTGGTGATCTGGAGGCTGCCCGCCCAGCGCGAATAGCCGGGCGGGGTGAACGTCCACAGGGTGCGGCCACTGCTCGCGTCAAGCGCGAGCGTCTTGCCGTATGTCGTAGTGACGACCACCACACTGCGCACCGCTCCCGCGACGCTCGCTTCGTGCACATAGACGGGGGAGGAGTCGACCGTGCCCGGCAGGTTGACGGTGACGCGATGCAGGTGGGCGACGTTGGACGCCGTTATCCCTGTAGACAACGGGCTTACGCCCGAGCGCTGTGGGTTCAGGCCGAACTCGAGCCAGTCGAGCAGGCGCGCGCTCGAGACGTGCGCCGTGCTCGGAATCGCGGTCGTCCCCGCCGTGGGCGCGGACCCGCCGGCTGGCGCGCTGTTCCCGCAGGCGCCGAGCAGCGCACAGGCGCTGAACGCCGCCGCAAGGCGTGGCAGAAGGCCCATGAGCATCTCCGGGGTTGTACCGCAGCGTGCGGTCGATCTTCCCCCGGATGCCCGGGTCAAGGCCCCGCGTTATGCTCAATCCGTTACCGAACAGGAGAGTTGGGCGGAGCATGGCCAAGACACCGCGGGTGGGCGAGCAGGCGCCGGACTTCGAGCTTGAGGGCACGGACGGGCCGTTCAAGCTCTCGGAGCACCACGGCGAGCGCGTCGTGCTGCTCTTCTATCCGGGCGACAACACGTTGGTGTGCACCAGGCAGTTCTGCTCCTACCGCGACCGCGCCGAGGACTTTGCCTCGCTGAACGCGACGGTCGTCGGGATCTCCTCGCAGAGTCTCTCCTCGCACGAGGACTTCGCCGCCAAGCACTCCCTGAACGTGCCGCTGCTGGCGGATGTCGACAAGGCGGTCGCAAAGGCCTACAGCGCCACCAGACCCGGTGCGGGCATGACCGGCCGTGCGGTGATCGTGATCGACGAGCAGGGGATCGTGCGCCACCGCCACGACCACCGTCTCGGGCTCGACTACCAGACTGTGGACCAGCTGCGCGACGCCCTCGAGCAGCTCTCGGCGCCCGCGAGCTGAGCGGCGGCGTGCAGAGCGGTCGGAGGCGCTCGGGCTGCGGTGCGCCGGGCGCCGCGCTCAGCGAGTCGCCGGCTCGGACGTAGCCTCGCGCTCGGCGGGGCGCGCTTCGGCGGCGCGCCGGGAGTGCAGCTCCATCAGCTCGATCTGCATGTTGCGCAGGCGCTCGCCCGGCCCGGGCGAGCGCCTGCGCCACGCTCCGGCGTCCTGGAGCTCCCACGAGCTCTGGTTATCGGCGAACGCGCGTTCCAGCGTGTCCATCAGCTCTGCCTGCAGCTCGAGCGACTCGATCGGCGCGGCCAGCTCCACGCGATGGTCCAGGTTGCGCGGCATCAGGTCGGCCGAGGCGATGTACACGGTGTGCTCCCCGCCGCGCTCGAACGTGTATACGCGCGAGTGCTCCAGCAGGCGCCCGACGACCGACACCACGCGGATGTTCTCCGAGATGCCGGGGACCCCGGGGCGCAGGCAGCAGATGCCGCGCACGTTCAGGTCGACCTGCACGCCTGCCCGCGACGCGCGGTAGAGCGCGCGGATGCAGTGGCCGTCGACGAGCGCGTTCATCTTCATCCTGATCCGTCCCGGCGACTCGGGCGTGTGGGCCGCGATCGTCGCGTCGATCTCCGCGATCAGGCCCTCACGCAGGTGGGCGGGTGCTATCAGCACCTTGCGGTAGCGCAGCGGGCGGCCGTAGCCGGTGAGGTTGTTGAACATGTCTGCGACATCCGCCCCGATCTCCTCACAGGTCGTGAACAGGCCGAAGTCTGTGTACAGGCGCGCGGTCGCCGAGTGGTAGTTGCCGGTGCCGATGTGCACGTAATTGCGCACCCCATCGCCCTCCCTGCGAACGACCAACACGCACTTGGCGTGGGTCTTCAGCGCAGGCTGGCCGTACACGACGTGCACGCCCGCCTCCTCCAGGGCCTTGGCCCAGTGGATATTCATGCGCTCGTCGAACCTGGCCGTGAGCTCGACGAGCGCGACCGCCTGCTTGCCCCGCTCGGACGCCGCGATCAGGTCCGGCACGAGCGGCGAGTCGTCGCTCGTGCGGTACACCGTCTGCTTGATCGCGAGCACATTGGGGTCGGCGACCGCCTGCTCGACGAAGCGCTCGACGGACGTGGCGAACGAGTCGTAGGGGTGATGCACGAGCACGTCTCCCTCGCGCATCGCCGCGAACACGTCCGGGCGCTCGCCCTCGTGGCGCAACAAGCGCGGGTGGGTGACGGGCACAAATGGCGGGTGGCGCAGCTCAGGCATTCCCGGGAGCTTCACGATCTGCCACAGGGCCCCCATGTCGAGCAGCCCCGCGACCGGATAGACCTCGTCCTCGCGCACCCCGAGCAAGCCCACCAGCTCCTCGCGCAGGCGCTCCGAGCAGCTCGCGCCGACCTCCACGCGCACGATCTCGCCGAAGCGCCGGCGGCGCAGCTCGTCCTCGACCGCCTGGAGCAGGTCGGCGGCATCGTCCGACACCTCCAGGTCGGCGTCGCGGGTGACCCTGAACACGTCGTAGTCGACGATCTCCATGCCGGGGAACAGCGCGTCGAGATGGTGGGCGATCACATCCTCGAGCGGGACGAGCGTAGTACCGACTCCGCCCGCCCCGTTGTGGGTGCCCGGACCTGCCCCCGCATTGGCCGGTCCCGCGCTCGGGGGTCCCGAGGGCTGCGGTTCCGACGGGTCTCGCCCCGGCTTGCCGCTCGTCGCTGCCGCGGCGTCGGCCGGGCGCACCGTCACGAAGCGCGGCAGGATCTCGGTTGGCACCTTCACGCGCGCGAAAACCGTCTCGCCGCCGCTGGGGTCGCGCACGAGTACCGCCAGGCTGAGCGACAGGTTCGATATGTACGGGAACGGCCGGCCGGGCGCCACCGCCAGCGGGGTGAGCGCCGGGAAGATCACGCGGCGAAAGTGCTGTGCGAGGTAGGCGCGCTGCCGGTCGTCGAGTTGCTCGAAGCCGACGACGTTCACCCCCTGCTCCGAGAGGACGGGTCGCAAGCGTTCTTCGAAGCAGCTGCTCAGTCGCGCCTCGAGCTCGAGCACGCGCTCATGGATCGCGGCGATCGCCTCCGACGGCGTGAGCCCGTCCTGGCTGGGGTTCTCCACGCCCGCGTCGATCTGGTCGTGCAGGCCAGCCACGCGCACCATGTAGTACTCGTCGAGGTTGGTCGTGTAGATCGCACAGAACTTCACGCGCTCCAAGAGCGGCGTGGTCTCGTCCTCGGCGAGCTGCAGCACGCGCTCGTTGAAGTCGAGCCACGAGAGCTCGCGGTTGAGGTACAGCGATGGGTCGTGCAGGCGGTGGTCGTGCCGCCTTCTGGCCTCGTGGCGCGCGCCGTGGTGTTCCCGCTCGCGATGGCCGCCTTGCTGCGCGTCGCGGTCGTGCTTCTGCTCGGCGTCGTGGTGGCGGCCCTGCTCGGCGTGGCGGCGGGTCTCTCCGTCGCGCGGGGGTTCTTGCTCGTTGTTCATCGTGGCGCTCAACTCATCTATGCTCGCAGAACCCCATGGCTATGGCTCGTCAGCTCTGGCTGCTACGTCACGCCGATGCAGAGCCCCGCGGCACGCTTCCCGACGCCGAGCGGCGGCTGACCGAGCGCGGCGAGCGCCAGGCGCGCGTCGCGGGCATGGCGCTCGCGCTGATGGGGGTCGCGTTCGGCGCGATCCTTGCGAGTCCGAAGGCGCGAGCCCGTGAAACCGCCGCGCTGGCGCTCGCCCAGATGAGCGAGCCCCAGCGCGAGTTGCTCGAGCTGCACCCGTCGCTCGCAAGCGGGTTTCGAGCGAACCTGGCGCTCGACGCGCTCGCCGGCTTGGGCGCCCCGCTGTTGCTCATCGGCCACGAGCCCGACCTCTCGGGCGTGGCGGACGAGCTCACCGGCGGTCGCATGGACCTGAAGAAGGGTGGCCTGGCCGTCGTAAAGCTAGGCGCCGGCGGTGGTGAGCTCGTACTCCTGCTGCGCCCCGCCGAGCTTGCCCTGATCGCGGGCGTCGCGGTCGCCGAGATCTAGCTCTCCGGCCTCCTCAGCGCCGTCGTGCCTCCCACTGCCTGTGGTGGCGGGGTCCTGCGCACCGGCGCTCGCGCCGGTGTCGCCCGTGCCATGGCTCGCCCCGGTCTCCTGCTTGGTGGTGTCGTCGACCGCCTCGGCGGCGAAGCGGTAGCCGATCCCGAAGTGGGTGTGGATGTAGCGCCAGCCGGGCGAGGCCTTCTCGAGCTTCTGGCGCAGCTTGCGCACGAACACGTCGACCGAGCGGTCGCCGCGCACCATCGCGTATCCCCACAGGCGCGAGTAGATCTCCTCGCGCTCCAGCACGCGCCCTTCGCCGCTCGCGAGCAGCTCGATCAGCTCGAACTCGCGCCGCGTCAGCTCGAGGCTGTGACCGCTCACGAACGCCTGGAAGCGGTCGGAGCGGATCTCGACCTCGCCGGCGGACACGGGCTTGGACTCGGTGCGCACGGTCGCGCGGCGACGGCGCCTGACGAGTCCCTGGACGCGCGCGATCACCTCCTCGGGGTGACACGGCTTGGTGATCCAGTCATCCGCTCCCAGTCGCAGCCCGCGCACGCGCTGGGCGACGGTGGAGGGTCCCGTGCAGACGACGATCCCGAGCTCCGGCAGCGTCCCGCACAGGCGCTCGAGCCATTCCCAGGCCTGCGGCCCTAGCACGGCGAGGTCGATGACGAGCGCGCTGAGGCGCATCGAGGCGATCGCGTCGGTGGGGACCGGGCTCGCGAGCACGCGGTGCTCCCAGCCGAGGCGGTCCATGCGCTTGCTCAGGACCTGGATGAACCCGCTGTCGCGATCGAGCACCGCGATGCGCAAGGTAGTTGCGCCCCCCGCGCTCGAAGCGACCCCTTCATCCTTGGAGAGGATGCCCGTCGTCATCTGCGCGCAGTGTATAGGTGGTCAGGACGCGAAAGGCAAGAGGCGCAGACGATAGTCACAGGATGTTCACAAGCGTTTGCCGCTGTTTGGGCTCGTGCCGGGAGCCCCGCGATCGCCTGGGTCAGCGGCCGAGCGGATTCGACTGATCGGAGAACTCGCGGAACAGGCCTGTGACGACGAACGCGACCTGCTCGCCCACATCGACCGCGTTGTCGCCGATGCGCTCGAGCGCGCGGGCCACGAGGATCATGTGCATCGCCCACTCGCGCGTGTCCGGGTCGTCCCCGATCTCGAGCGCCGTCCGGAAGATCTCGCGGTTCAGGCGGTTGATCTCGCGATCCTGGCGCGCCAGGTCTTCGGCGAGGCCGATGTCGCGACCGGAGAAGGCCGCCTTGCACTGGACGATCTCCGAGCGTGCGTGCGCGCCCATCTTCAAGATCGCCTCGAGCACCTCCGGCCGGACGGGCGGCTTATAGCCCGAGAGCGGGATCAGCTTGCCGATGTTCACGCACTGGTCGCCCATCCGCTCGACGTGCACGATCACGTGCAACAGCGCCGCCACGAGCCGCAAATCGCCCGCGACCGGAGCCTGCGTGGCGAGCAGCGAGAGGATGCCTTGATGAACCTCCAGATAGCGCCCGTCGACGCGGTCGTCGTCGGCGATCACCATCTGGGCGAGCTCGACATCTTGATGGGTGAGCGCCTCGAGCGTGCGGTCGAGCTGCTCGACGACTATGTCGAGTCCGCCGAGCGCGCTCGTCTCGAGCTCTTGCAACTGCTGTTGGAAGTGCTGCCGGCCCTGCTGGGCGGTAAGCCGCGGCGGCTGGTCCGCGTTCGCGTCAGTGCTCACTGCATCGGTCTCAGCCGAACTTTCCGGTGACATATTCCTCTGTCCTCGGATCGCCCGGATTCGTAAACATCTGCTGCGTCGGGCCGGCCTCGACGAGCTCTCCGCCGAGCATGAACGCGGTGCGGTCGGCGACGCGGGCGGCCTGCTGCATGTTGTGGGTGACGATCACGATCGTAATCCGCTGCTTGAGCTCCTCGATCAGCTCCTCGATGCGCAGCGTTGCGATCGGGTCGAGTGCCGAACAGGGCTCGTCCATCAGCAGGACCTCGGGCTCGACCGCC
>DASUDH010000036.1:0-8613 GCA_036275675.1 Solirubrobacteraceae bacterium
CGCCACCACCTTGCCCTCCAGGTCGGCCGTCATCGAGCTTGGACGGTCATGGGCGGTCGTGGATCGATTGGCCTGGACCGCCATCGGACTCGAACCGCAATCGGTATTGGACGGTCATCGAGCAACGGGATGAGCGGTCATTCGCACACGGTTATCTCGTCGATCGGCCAGCGCGTGAGGACCTCGACGCCGCCGTCGCGCACGAGCGCCATCTCCTCGACTCGCACGCCCTGCGAGCCGTCTCGATCCTGGGTCTCGACGGCCATCGTCATCCCGGCCTCGTACACGGTCGGGTGCTCCTGTGAGGCTCCGCGCCATGTGAGGGGAATCTCATACAGCGACAGGCCGATGCCGTGGCCCCAATGGTTGGTGGCCATCTGCCAGGCGGCGCTCGCACCGTAGTAGTCCCAGTACTCGCCGTCGGCATCGGGGAAACGGGCCGCCGCGTCCGCCGTGGTGGCGCCCGGCTCGATCGCCTCGAGCACCGCATACAGGCTCTCGACCGCTCGCCGGTGGGCGTCACGGGTGGCCTGCCTGGGAGGGCCGCAGCTGAACGTCCGGTAATAGCAGGACCGGTACCCGTGAAATCCGATGTTGTAGAGGTCCGAGTACACGACGTCCCCCGGGCGGATCACGCGATCGGTCGTGTCGGCCTGGCTCTTTGGCCACGTGTTGGGCCCGCTGGAGATGTTCCCGCCGCCGTGCTCGCCTCCCAGTTCGATGATGCGCGCGACCCCTCGTGCGAACACCTCGCTCTCGCGCGCACCGGGACGGATCGCCTCCCTCATGGCCTGGAACCCCGCCTCGCAGACGCTCGCGCTGAGCCGCAGGCACTCGATCTCATCGACCGTCTTGACCGCACGCGCCTTCGCCAGCGCCGCGGCGGCGCCCGCATCGACCGTGTAGCCCCACCGCTCCAGCAACGCCGTCAGGCCTGGCGCAGCGACGTCCAGCCCCACCCTCCCGGAGGCGATCCCATGATCGTGCAGCGCCTTTGCGATCTCCTCGGCCATCAGCTCCACGAGCCGCTCGGCGGCGTGGCCTGCGCCCAGCGCGGCGGGCACTATCCCGATCCCCGGCGCCGCGTAGCGGATGTCCTCGAGCCAGGGACAACCTCGGCGCTCGTGGATCGCATGGTCGGCGCTGTCCCAGTGGGTGATGCGCCCGCCCGCCGACAGCAGCGAGTAGTGAAAGCCGCCTGCCCCCGACACTGAGGTGGTCGCGACCGCGGTCACGTAGCGGATGTTCGGGTCCGACAGCAGCAGCACCGCGTCGTAGCCGGCATCCGCGATCGCATCGGTGGCGCGAGCGAGGCGCTCGCCGCGCATGCGCGCCATGTCCACGCGGCTCTCCCAGTCGCAGCTCATGCTCCCGCGCGTGCCCTCCATGTATCCAGGCTCGAGGATCGCCATCGCTATCCGGGCGCCATCCGCAGCTCGCCGTGCTCGATCTCGAGCTCCTGCGCTTGCGCCGGCGCGGGCCACGCGACGAGCCTGTGCACCGCTCTTACGATCGACTCCGCCGAGGGGTACACGAACGCCTCGCGGGAGCCGAAGGGCGTCGGCACGTGCCTGGCCCCCAGCCGCGCCACGGGCGCCGACAGCTCGCCGTGCGCCCGCTCCTCGACGGCCGCGGCGAGCGTCCCGGTGATCCCACCGAGCAGCGGGTCGTCGCCGAGGCAGAGCACCCGCCCAGTATGCCTTGCCGACTCGCCGATCGCCGCTTCGTCCAAGGGCGAGAGCAGGCGCAGGTCGAGGACCTCGAGCTCGATGCCCTGCGCGGAGAGCTCGGCCGCGGCCTGCGTCGCGATCGTCGTCCCGAAGCCGTAGCACACGGCCGTCGCGTCGCGACCTGTCCGCGCCACCCGCGCGCGCGGCACGTCCTCCTGCACATCAAGGGCACTCAGGCGGGCGGGCGGGGCACTCTCCCCCACGTGCTCCGCGCCTTCCCGCGCGGCCCGTCGCAGCGGCCCCCTGCGGCGGTAGAGACGCATGTCCTCGGCGAACACCACCGGATCGCCTGCTCGCAGCGCCCAGCGCAACAGGTCGTAGGCGTCCTGCGCGGTGGAGGGCGCGCACAGCGCCAGCCCCGGGACGGCGGCCAGCCAGGCGTGCTGTGACTGCGAGTGCTGGGCGGCGAACGAGCCGAACGGCCCCTGTCCGACGCGCACGACGAGCGGCACGCGAAGCTGCCCGCCGCTCATATAGCGCAGCTTCGCGGCGTTGTTGACGAGCTGATCGAGCCCGAGCAGCAGGAAGCCCGCGAAGTCCACCTCGACGACGGTCCGCGTCCCCGTCATCGCCGCCCCGATGCCACAGCCCATCGTCGCCGCCTCGGAGATCGGCGTATCGCGAACCCGCTCCTCGCCGAAGAGCTGGGCCAAGCCGCGGGTGGCGCCAAACGGAAAGCCGGCCGAGATGTCCTGACCGAGCAGGACGATCGTCTCGTCGGCCCGCATCGCGTCCTGCAGCGCGGCTTTGATCGCCTCTATGTAGGGAACCTCGGAGTCCGGGCTCATCCCCACACGTCCTTTTCGAGGTCCTCGAGGCTCGGGCGCGGCGAGTCGCGCGCGAACTGCAGCGCGTCCTCGATACGCGTTTGCGCTTCATGCTCGAGCTCCTCACAGGACTCGGCGGCGAGCCCGGCGCCCAGCCGCAGGAGCGTGAGCGGATCGCGCTCGTGCCAGCGCTCGACCTCCTCTCTGGCGCGGTAGGTGCCGTGCGCGGGGTCGGACCGCGAGTGTCCGAGGAATCGATATGTGTGACATTCGAGCAGTCCCGGACGGCCGGCGCGCGCGTCGTCCGCAAGCCTCTCCGTCGCCTCTCTGACGGCTTGCGCGTCCTGGCCGTCGACGCTCAGCGTGCCGACTCCGAACGTCGCCGCTCGCGCCGCGATCCCCTCGCCGGCCGTCACCCGCTCGGCCGGGGTGGTGATGGCATAGGAGTTGTTCTCGCATACGAACAGCACGGGCAGGCTCCAGATGCTCGCCAGGTTGATGCTTTCGTAGACGATGCCCTGGTTGACGGCGCCGTCTCCGAAGTACACGGCGCAGACGGCTCCCTCGCCGGCGCGTCTCGCCGCGAGGCCCACCCCGACGGCCAGCGGGACCGAGCTGCCGACGACCGCGAGGGAGCCGAGAAAGCCGCAGCTCAGGTCGGTCGCGTGCATCGATCCGCCCTTGCCGGACGATACTCCGGTTGCGCGTCCGAACAGCTCGGCCATCAACCGTCGCGGGTCGACGCCCTTGGCGAGCGCGTGCCCGTGCCCGCGATGGTGGCTGAGCATCCTGTCGCTCTCGCGCAGCCCGAACGCGACACCGACCGCCACGCCCTCCTGGCCGATCGAGGAGTGGACGGTGCCCTCAATCTCATTGCGCTCGTATGCGCGGTAGGCCGCCTGCTCGAAGCGCCGGATCAGCGCCATGCGGGCGTACAGATCGAGCGGCGAGACGCGCGAGCTGGTCTCAGTGCTCATCGGCAGCCTGCTCTCGGACTCGCCGGAGCCGGACAGTCACGGCGCGCGCGCTGGCCGGGCGCGCCGTTCATCGGGAGTGGCCTCCGCGACGAGCCGCCGCGGTCGCGGCCTCATCCACAGCGCCGTCTTCGGTGAGGATCACCCTGTAGTCGCGTTCCGCCGCAATCCTGCTTACGTAGCCGAGCCGCACGTCGTGTGCCACCAGCTGCGGATCGCGGTCGGCGGGGTCTCCCCAGCCGCCGCCGCCGGCGGTGAGCTGCACGATCGTCTCGCCGTCGCGCAGCGGAACGGCGCTCGCCTTGGAGCCGAAGCACGGGGCGGCAGGGCGCGGCTCGGCGCCGTCGGCGACCACGAGGTAGCCGGCGGCCGCGCCGTCCCGGCCGCCCTCCAGGCCCCACGGCGGCACCCGTACGCGGTTGCCGAGCACCGTCACCTCGGCGTCGTGGCCGAGCACGCGGTGCTCGCGACGGATCCCAAGCCCACCCCGGCGCCTTCCCGGACCGCCGCTGTCGGCGCGCAGCTCGTAGCGTTCGACACGCACCGGAAAGCGGCGCTCGACGACCTCCACCGGCACGTTCCAGGTGTTGCCGGCGATCGCGTAGACGGCGTTGAGCCCGTCCCTGTCGCGATTGCCGCCCCACCCGCCCTCCGGGTACTCGTAAAGCACGTAGCGCTCATCGCCGCGGGGATCGCGCCCGGAGATCAAGAGGTTGTTCGACGAGCCCTGGTCGCACGCCATCACCCTGGCGCCGGGAACCTGCGCGAGCGCACGGAAGATGGCACCGGAGATGATGAAGACCGTCTCGTTGCCCCCCGTGCACGGCGCGGGAAAGCGCGGGTTGACGATGCTGCCGGCGGGAGCCACGATCTCGATCGGCCGGTAACAGCCGGCGTTCGGCGGAATGTCGGGATCTGTGGCGCTCTGCAGCGTCATGTACACGCCGGAGTGGGTGTATCCGAGCACGCTGTTGAGCGGACCCGCGGTCTGGGCCGAGCTGCCGCTGAAATCGACCTCTATGCGATCGCCTCGCACGCGCAGCGTCACGCGAATCTCCCGCGGCTCGTCGCTGATGCCGTCGTTGTCCAGCCAGTCCGACGCCGAGTAATCGCCGTCCGGCCAGCCGGCGATCACAGCCCGCATGCGGCGCTCGGAGTGCTCTAGCAGCTCGTGCATCGCATCGCTGACGACGTCGGCTCCATAGCGGTCGACGATCTGCCCGACCCGCTCGATGGCGGTGCGATTGGCCGACACCTGGCTCTCCAGGTCCATCCGCATCTGCCCGGGCAGACGCGAGTTCTCGGTTACGAGCCTGAGCAGGTGCGCGTCTCTCACGCCGGCTCGAAACAACTTCACGGGAGCGATGCGCAAGCCCTCTTGGTGGTTGTCGGTCGCCAGCGGATAGAAGCTGCCTGGAACCGCCCCGCCGACGTCCAGGTGATGCGCGCGGTTGGCGGCGAACGCCAGCAGCTCCCCGCCATGGAAGATCGGCGAGACCATCGTGATGTCGGGCAGATGGGAACCGCCCCGATAGGGGTCGTTCATCAGCACCGTGTCTCCCTCCAGCAACCCTTCCTCCTGGAAAGCCTCCCGCGCGTACGCCACCGAGAAGGACAGCGACCCAAGATGGATCGGAAGGAACTCGCCGTGCGTGACGAGCCGCCCGTCGGCGTCGAAGATCGCGCACGAGTAGTCGTTGCCCTCGTTGAAGATCGGCGAGCACGACGTCATCCGCAGCGTCACCCCCATCTCACGCGAGGCGGAGGTGAGCGCGTGGCGAACGACCTCCACCGTTATCGCGTCCACCGGCCGGGTCATCGTCGCTCCAGCAGCGTGGAGGCGGACGCGCGCGAGCGGGCGACGGCCGCCCCGGGGGCGAGGATCATGCTCCCCGTCTCGTGACAGGAGGCGACCAGCCCCGGCGGTACGAGCACCGTGGAGTCGACCTGATGGATCACGGCCGGGCCGTCGATCGACTCCCCGGGCTCGATCTCCTCGCGTCGCAGCACGAGGGTGTCGATGAAGTCGCCGACCTCGTGGAAGTAGACCTGCCGCCGCCCGCCTCCCCCGACCCCGGGTGATGTCGTCTGCGACCAGTCCCACCGCATCGCCGGGCTCGGCAGCGTCCCGTGACCGGTGACGCGTACGTTGACAAGCTCGACCGTGACATCCGGGAAGGAGTGTCCATAGAGCTGCTCGTGAAGCGCGTGAAACCCGCTCACCGCATTGGCGAGCTCCCCCATTCGGGGACCCCCCATGGCGGGGGGCGAGCAGGCGAGGGCGTGCGGCTGGGCGCAGCGAACCGGCAGCTCGTGTGCCTGTCCTTGATAGCGCAGGTCGAGCCACAGCTCGAAGCTCGACTCGTCGGAGCGGAAGCCTTCTCGGGCGAGCGCCGCCCGCGCCTGGTCTCGCATCTGGTCCACGATGTCCTGCAACGCTTCGACGCGGACGTCGGTGACGGCGCGGGCGATCGTGCGCAGGAGGTCGTGCCTGGCGTCGGCGGTGACCGCCCCGAGCGCCGACGTGCAACCGGGGCACGGAGGCACCAGGATTCGATCGATCCCCAGCTCACGCGCCACGTCGGCGCCGTGGACAGGGCCTGCGCCCCCGAACGCGACCAAGGTGAAGTCGCGGACGTCGCGGCCTCGCTGCAACGAGATCGCGCGGACGGCGTCCCTCATGTGCGCGCCCACGATCGTCACGATCCCGGCCGCGGCCTCCTCGACCGTCAGGCCGAGCGGCTGAGCGATCGCGCGCGACACAGTCTCGCGAGCGATCGCCCCGTCGAGCGCCAGCGCGCCTCCGAGCGGGGCGCCCGCGTCATAGCGACCGAGGATCAGGTTGGCGTCGGTCACCGTCGGCTCGCGCCCGCCCAGGCCGTAGCAGGCCGGCCCGGGGTGGCTGCCGGCGGACTGCGGGCCGACGCGCAGCGCGCCACCGGAGTCGATCCAGGCGATGCTCCCGCCACCGGCGCCGATCGTGTGGATGTCGAAGGTCGGGTAGTTGACAGCCAAGCCGTCGATGGACAGATCCAGACGCTCGTCTGGAACCCCGGCGACCACCCCTGAGACATCGCAGCTCGTTCCGCCCATGTCGAGCGTGAGCACGTTCGAGATACCGGCCTGCAGGGCCAGCTTGCGCGCCCCGGCGACGCCTCCCGCCGGGCCAGAGAGCAGGCTGGGGATCGGGGCGCTCGCGACTGCCTCGGCGCCTTGCACCCCTCCCGCGCTGGTCATGATCGACAGCCGTCCAGCCGAGAGCCCGAGAGCCTGCAGCCGCTCGTCCAGCCGCGCGATGTGGCGTCGCATGGCGGGCGCGACGTACGCCGCCGTCACGGTCGTCGAGGTCCGCTCGTACTCGCGGTGTACGGGTAGCGCCTCCGAGGAGATGAACACGGCCTCGGCGCCGCCCTCCTGCATGACGATGTCGCGTGCGCGACGCTCGTGCGCCGGGTTCTCGAACGAGAACAGGAACACGATCGCCAGCGACGTGACCCCAGCGTCGCGCAGCGTGCGCCAGGCGGCTCGCACGCCGTCCTCGTCGAGGGGCACGATCACCTCGCCGTCGGCGTCGACGCGCTCCGAGACCTCCAAGCGCAGGTCGCGCGCGACCAGCGGATCGGGGAGGCGCTCGTCCAGGTCGAACAGGCGCGTGCGGTGCGTGCGACGGATCTCGAGCACGTCGCGAAATCCCTTCGTGGTGATCAACCCGGTGGGTGCGCCCGTGCGTGTCAGGATCGCGTTGACACCCAGGGTGGTTCCCACCTTGACATGAGAGATCTGCGCGCAATCCACAGCGGTCGCCGCGATCGCGTCGAGCACCCCGTCGGCGGGCGCCGGCTCGTTGGTGGGAACCTTCAGCCACGAGGTCGACCCGCTCGTCTCGTCCAGGACAACGACATCGGTGAAAGTGCCTCCGACGTCGACTCCTATACGGATCATCCAGCCTCCGCTCGTGGTGTGCGGGTCATGCATTGGTAGGGTAACGCCGCAAGCGCATGCGGCCTCGGGATACAACCAGCCCCATCGCCGGCAGGGCAGCTCCTCCCCCCGAGTCGGAGTTCGAGGAACGTTGGCGACGCGTGCTGGCGCAGTGCACAGCGCGAGGTCTCGACGGCCTGCTCGCGGTCTCCCGGGGAGCGTCGAGCGTCGACTCCTACGCGGATGTCTTCTACCTGTCCAACCATTACGGAAACATGGGTTTCACGCCCGATTTCCAGTCCTATTGGGTGGGTCGCTCCCACTCCGCGGTCGTCCTGGCTCCCGAGCGGGAGCCGCGGCTTATCGTCGACGGCCCCGACTACAGGCGCGATCTCGTGACGATCGAGGATGTCCGCTTCGAGTTGGACTTCCCGGCGGCGGTGGCCGGCGCTCTGCGGGATTTCAGGCTCGAGCGGGCACGCCTCGGTGTGTCGGGGTTGAACGTGATGTCCGCACGCGTCCACCGGCAGCTGCTCGAGCTGCTCCCCGGCGCGGAGCTCGTTGACGCCGACGATCTCGTCGAAGGACTGCGCGTCATCAAGAGCCCGTTCGAGCTGCGGAAGATGCGAGCCGCCGCGGAGGTCGGCAGCGCGGTCGTGTCGGCGATCATGGAACGTGCGCTCGCGCCTGGCGCCACCGAGGGCCAGGCGGTTGCCGCCGGTTACTCGATCGGGATCGCCGCCGGCGTCGCCTTCTTCGACACCGCCGTCGCCTCCGGGCCATACAGCAACTACTTCACCTTCGGCCATCTTCCCTCGTGGTCGGGGCGTGTCCTGAAAGAGGGCGAGCTGTTTCACGCCGATTCCTACGGAGCCGTCGAGGGCTATCTGTTCGACTTCGGCCGCACGTGTGTCGTGGGGGGCAACGCGAGCGTCGAGCAGCGGGCGCTGCTCGACGCGGCCGTCGAGGCGGTCGAGCAGGGCATCGCCGCGATCCGTCCCGGCGTCAAGGCGAGTGCTGTCTTCGATGCCGTTCACGGCTACCTGCGCCGCGAGGGCCTTGCGATCGGCGACTCCGCCGACATCCAGAACGCCTCGGCGCTCTCGATCGGGTTTCCGCCGCACGGCCACGGGCTGGGCCTGGGGTGGGAGTGGCCGTGGCTGCTACCGACCGAGGAGCGTGAGCTAAAGGGCGGCATGTGCCTGGCGGTGGAGGCGATGC
>DASUDH010000037.1:0-4518 GCA_036275675.1 Solirubrobacteraceae bacterium
ACGGTCATGCTGCGTGACATACGCGCAGCCACAGTCCTCAAGATCGCGAGCGATGGCGAAGTCATAGTTGCCATAGATCGTCGGAATCTCGCGCTCGGCGATCAGGGCGCAGACTTCGTTGGGGTGCGGGCCGTAGCCAACGAGGTCGCCGCCGCAGAACACGCTCTCGATGCCAAGCTCCTCGATCCGAGCGAGGGCAGCTTGCAACGCCGGGAGGTTGCCGTGGATATCGGTGATGACCGCAACGGACTCCTCGGCGCTCACGATTCCTCCCGTGAGGCGATCAGATCGTCGGTGGGTATGTCGCTGGTGTTCACGGCGCGGATCGTATTACATCGACAGTCGTGAGTGTTATTGATATAAGTAGATTGATGCCCGTCGATTTGGAGCTATCCCCCAAGCAGAAGCGAGCCAACGGTGCTCCCTGTTGTGAGCCCGTCGTCTACCCCGACGTACAGCGCGAGGAAGCACTACGCATGGCCGAAGTCGCCAAGGCTCTCGGCGACCCGATCCGCCTGCAGCTCGTGGACGTGCTGCGCAAGCACGCGGGGAAGGTCTGCGTCTGCGAGCTCGTGCCGCTGTTCGACATATCTCAGTCCACGCTCTCCCACCATCTAGGCAAGCTGCGCGCTGCCGGGATCGTGGACTCCGAGCGCAAGGGCCTATGGGCCTACTACTACGTGATCCCCGACGCACTCAAGGAGCTATCCGCATGGCTGAGCTGACCACCCCCGCCGAGACGACGACCAACTCCTGCTGCGCCCCGGAGGCGCAAGCAACGTGCTGCGAGCCGAGCGCCAAGGCCGAGTGCTGCGAGCCCAGCCACGGCGAGGGCTGCGGCTGCTCTGCGGGCGAGACACCGACCAGTGACGTTCGTGAGCAGGTGTGCGAGCGCTACGCCGCCGCCGCCGTGCAGGTCACGACGACCGATCCCGGCGCCGGCTGTTGCGCCCCGAGCGAGACGTTCGACGGGGGCAGCGAGGTCTTCGGCGCAGCGCTCTACGCGCTCGGCGACCACGAACAGCTACCCGACACCGCCAAGCTCGCCTCCCTCGGTTGCGGCAACCCCACCGCCGTTGCAGAACTGCACGAGGGCGAGACGGTCCTCGACCTCGGCTCCGGCGGCGGGATCGACGTGCTGCTCTCCGCCAAGCGCGTCGGCCCAACCGGCAAAGCCCACGGCCTTGACATGACCGACGAGATGCTTGCCCTCGCCCGCGAGAACGCTCGCAAGGCCGGCGTCGAGAACGTCGAGTTCCACAAGGGCTACATCGAGGAGATACCGCTCCCCGATGCAAGCGTTGACGTCGTGATCTCAAACTGCGTAATCAACCTCTCAGGGGACAAGCCCAAGGTGCTGCGCGAGGTGGCAAGGGTCCTGCGACCCGGCGGGCGCTTCGCCGTCTCAGACGTGATCGCCGACGAGGACATGAGCGACGCAACGCGCGCCGACATGCAGGCATACACCGGCTGCATCGCCGGGGCGCTCACCCACCGCGAGTTCACCCAAGCGCTCGCAGACGCCGGGCTGACCGACGTCGAGATACAAGAGACTCACCGCGTCCACGCTCAGGCTGCCTCGGCAATTGTCCGCGCGCATAAGCCTGTCGCCTCTGTGCTGGCTTGAGCGGGTGCCGCAAGCTGACGCGAACATTCACCGCCACGGCGAGCGTCTGCACAGCCACCCGTACACCGGAGCTCATCGTCATCTCAGGCTCGTGCGACGATCCGCTCCCGCTGAGGCGGCGCACGAGCATGGTCAATCAGGGCATGGCGGGCACGATCACACCCACGGCACCGAGCACGAGCATTCTCACGGGTTCGTACACGACAGCATCAAGCGCTCCCGGCAGGGCATCCGTGCAGTCTCACTTTCACTCGCAGTCCTGGGGCTCACCGCCATCGCTCAGACCCTCGTGTTCATCGCCAGCGGCAGTATCGCCCTGCTAGCCGACCTGATCCACAACTACGGTGACGCTTTGACTGCCGTTCCGCTGGGGATCGCTTTCGCGTTGCACTCGCAGATCGCGGAGCGCCGCACCGGTCTAGCGGTCGTGGCCGCAGTCTTCATCAGCGCATGTGTGGCTGGCGTCGAGGCCGTGGGACGGCTGATCCATCCGTCCACCCCCGGTCATCTACTCGTGCTCGCGCTTGCCGGGGCCATCGGTTACGCGGGCAACTTCATCGCGTCGCGCATACGCCTGAGCGCCGGGCAAAGACTCGACAGTCCCGCGCTCATCGCTGACGGCCACCACGCTCGCGCCGACGCCTACGTCAGCCTCGCCGTGATTGCCTCCGCGATCGTCGTGGCGCTCGGAGCCCCGGTTGCTGATCCGCTCATCGGTCTTGGGATCACGCTTGTCATCTTGCGCATCACATGGCAGTCATGGGCAACGGTGCGCGGACACCACACCCACTAGCCTCGCCAGCACACCTCTACATCTCAACCGTCGTTAGGATGAGATGGTGCCCGATGATCGCTGCGACCTGCTTTGCCTGGACCTACCCCGAGCGGAGGAGCTGCGCAAGGCCCGCCTCGATCGACAAGTAGCGGAAGACCTGGCAGACGGCGCCAAGGCGCTCAGCGATCCCACACGTCTGACGCTGGCCGTCGCTCTGCGCGACGGAGGAGAGCTGTGTGTCTGTGATCTGAGCTGGGTAGTCGAGCGTCCAGAGAACCTTGTCTCCCATCATGTTCGAGCGTTGCGTACCGCGGGTCTCGTGCGCTCACGCCGCGAGGGCAAGATGGTCATGTACGAGCTAACCGACCGCGGCCACGCGCTGCTCGAGGTCATCATGGCGGGGGTGGGAGCGTGAGTACGCAGGCGCCGGTGCTGCCCGTAATCCAGCCCGACGGCGGGACACGCTCGCGGCTGGTCCGCCGCGCCAAGCTGTTGTCGTGGTTGAGCCTGATATGGATGACGGTAGAGGGAGCGGTCGGCGTGGCTGCTGGCCTCGTGGCCAGCAGCGTCGCGCTGACCGGGTTCGGGGTGGACTCGGTGATCGAGGGCGCCGCGAGCATCATCGTGATCTGGCGCTTCACCGGGGGCCCCCGGCCATACACAAGACGAACCGGGTCGCGCGGATCAGGGCTGATCCGCTGTCACTGACGGTGAGGTCGCTCACGCGTCCGAGATGATCTTGAACAGAATCTCCGCGAGCGCGGCGGGGCAGGACAGAACGGCGAATGGTCGCTGTCGAGTTCACGGTCACGTGGGCGATGGAGGCCATCTGCTTCTGCGCCGCGACGCGGGGACGCGGTCGTCGGGTGCAGACGATGTAGGTGCTCGCAAAGCCTCCCATGCAGGAGCGAGCGGCGGCGCGGCGGTCGGCGTCACCGTCGCCATGGGGTCGACGTCGCGTATCTGAAGAGATCCTGAGCCGGTCAGGGCGCCGCCGCCTCCGAGTCGAGGCCGCGGAGGATCAGGTCCACGCCGAAGAGGAACCGATCCGGGCTCACGGGAGCGGCACCGGCCGGCAGGATCTCGGCGCGCACGAGCTCAAGCCGATTCTGCTCGTCGGCGACGTAGCCGAGCACGTAGTGGACCAGGGTCTGCGCCGCCCACTCCGCCTTTTGCGGCTCGAGCCGATCGTCGAAGAGGCGATGGAGCCCGGCGAGCGGGGTCAGCGAGTCGGGACGGAATGCCAGAGCGAATGACACGACCTCCGCCCCATCGCGCACGCGTAGGAGGGCCCCCCGCAGGTCGGCCGCCGCCCGGCGGGGATCTTCGGTCGCGTTCGCAGCGTCGTCGCCGCCGAGGATCCGCCCGGCGACCGCGACAAGGAGCTCCTGCTTGTTGGCGACGTGGTAGTAGAGCGCGCCTGCATGGACGCCGAGCTCGTCCGCCAGACGTCGCATCGAAAGCCCGCCGAGCCCGCCCTCTCGGAGCATGGTGAAGGCGGCCTCGACGATCTCCTCCCTGTTCAGGGCCATCGATGCCCCAATCCCCCCCGACGGCCAGCGCCCCCTCGATCGTCTGCTAGCTTTTGAACGGTGTTCAAATCCTTCGCTGAACTTGCCGATCGACAACTCCAGGGTGAGCTCCTCGGACACGAGGACGCGCTCGCGATCCTGGCGACGCCGGACGAGGAGACGCTCGACCTCGTCATCGCGGCCGCGCGGGTGCGGCGCGCGCACTTCGGAAATTGGGTCAAGGTCAATTACCTCGTCAACCTGAAGTCAGGATTGTGTCCTGAGGATTGCACGTACTGCTCGCAGCGGCTCGGTTCGGAGGCCGAGATCCTGAGGTACTCCTGGCTGCCGCAAGAGCAGGCGCTCGGCCAGGCCGAAGCGGGGATCAGGGCGGGGGCGTCTCGCATCTGCCTGGTCGCCAGTGGTCGCGGGCCGAGCCCCGGAGACATCGACCGTGTGGGAGGGCTGGTCGACCGCCTCAAGTCCGAGCACCTCGGGGTCGAGGTCTGCGCCTGCCTAGGGATCCTGCGAGACGGACAGGCCGAGCAGCTGAAGAGGGCCGGCGTCGACGCCTACAACCACAACCTCAACACCAGCGAGTCGCA
>DASUDH010000038.1:0-15527 GCA_036275675.1 Solirubrobacteraceae bacterium
GCCGAGCAGTCGCGGCCGGACACGGCGGGGCAGGAGCGCACGGCGGCGAGCCTGGTGGAGGCGCTGGGCCACTTCGGGGTGCAGGCGAAGGTGATCGGGACGGTGGCCGGGCCGCACATCACTCGCTACGAGCTGCGGCTCGCGCCCGGGACGAAGGTGGGGAAGGTCGCCCAACTGAAGGACGATCTCGCGTACGCGCTCGCCGCCACCGACATCCGCATCCTCGCGCCGATACCCGGCAAGCAGGCGGTGGGGGTGGAGGTGCCGAACGCAAAGCGCCGGATGGTCAGGCTCGGCGACGTCTTCCAAGAGCCTCCGAAGGACTGGTCGCCGCTGACGGTGTGGCTCGGCAAGGACGTGGCCGGCAAGGCGATCGGCGCGGACCTCGCGAAGATGCCTCACCTGCTCGTCGCGGGAACGACCGGCGCGGGCAAGTCGGGCGCGATCAACGCGATGCTGTGCAGCGTCCTGTTGCGCGCCACTCCACACGACCTGCGTCTCGTGCTGGTCGATCCCAAGCAGGTCGAGCTCAACCACTACGAGTCGATCCCGCACCTGTTGACGCCGGTCATCACGAGCCCGCGGATGGCGGCCAACGCCCTGCAGAACCTCGTGCGCGAGATGGAGCAGCGCTACGGGATCATGTCGCTCGCGCGCACGCGCAGCCTGGTCGAGCTCAACAAGGCGCGTGAGCAGCGTGACGAGGCGCCGCTCCCGTACATCCTGTGCGTGATCGACGAGCTCGCGGACCTGATGATGGTGGCGCCCGCCGACGTCGAGGACTCGATCATCCGCCTCGCGCAGAAGGCGCGGGCGGTCGGTATCCATCTCGTGCTCGCCACGCAGAGCCCGCGCGTGGACGTGATCACCGGCATGATCAAGGCCAACGTGCCTTCGAGGATCGCGTTCGCCGTCTCGAGTCAGACCGACTCGCGCGTGATCCTCGACCACAACGGCGCCGAGTCGCTGCTCGGACAGGGCGACATGCTGTTCAGTCCCGTCGGCTCTTCACGGCTGCAGCGCATCCAGGGCGCCTACATCGACGAGCCGCAGATCGCCAAGCTGACGGACCTCTGGCGCCGCCAGGGCGAGCCGGAGCTGCGCGAGGAGCTGCTCGAGGAGGTCGAGCCGCGGGAGCCCGAGGGCGGCGACAATGACGAGCTCGACCCGGACGAGGACCCGCTGCTGCGCGACGCGATCGTGCTGGTGGCGGAAATGCAGACGGCCTCGACCTCGATGTTGCAGCGAAGGCTGCGTCTCGGGTATACGCGCGCGGGACGTCTGATCGACATGCTCGAGCGCCGCGGCGTCATCTCGGGGTATGAGGGCTCGAAGCCGCGCCAGGTGTTGATCGGCGAGAGCGACGTGCCGCGCGTGCTCGTGACGCTGGGTGAGCCCGGTGGCACGGAGGTCCCGAGCGAGACCTCTATTCCCGGCTGAGCTCTGACCGTTCCTCCATATCGGGAAGACGGCGCCGCATGCGGCGCCGTCCCGGACGGTGCATGCTGGCCGATTGGAGATCCCGTCGATCTCCAATCGGTACGGCCGACCGGCACATGTGCCGGTCGGAACAGCATGCCTCTTTGGGCCGGAGTCACTAGCCTGTTCGGCTGAGATGGCGGAGATCGGAGCGACACTGCGCGAGGCGCGCATGCGTGCCCGCATCGACGTGTCCGAGATCGAGGCCCAGACGAAGATCCGTGCCAAGTACCTGCGCGCTCTGGAGAACGAGGAGTGGGACCTCCTTCCGGGGCCGACTTTCGTGCGCAGCTTCCTGCGCACTTACGCTCAGGCACTGGGGCTCGACGACAAGGCGCTCGTCGACGAGTACCGTCTGCGCTGCGAGCCACCGACCGAGGCGGATCACCAACCGATCGTGTCGACCCCGCGCAGGATGCATCCACGTTCGGGCACGAGCGGAGCGCGGCCCTCGCGCGGGTACGTGATCGCGGTGGGAACGATCGGCGTGCTGATCGTGCTGCTGCTCGTCGGCTTGCTGTCGGGCAAAGGCGGTGGGTCATCCACACAGCTGAGCGGATCGGGCGCCCATGGTGGCCGTACGCCCACTCGCGGCTCTTCGAGCTCCAAGCAGTCCACGAGCTCTCGACAGACCGTCACAGGTGCGCGTGTCTCTCTCTCTCTGCGACCGTCGGCGCCCGTGTATGTGTGCCTGATCGGCGACAACGGTCGCAAGGTTATCCCGGGTGTGATCATCCAGCCTCCCTACACGCCCGTCACCTACCACGCCACGCGCTTCGAGATCACGCTCGGCAACAACGCCATCGCGATGTATGTCGACGGCAAGCTCCGAGCCGTGCCGCCGTCCGCGCGGGCGATCGGCTACTCGATCACGAGCAGCGGTCGTCGTACGCTCGCCACGGGCCATTTGCCGACCTGCGAATGAGGCACTCTGCCCGCGCCGGAATCCTGATCACAGGGACAGAGGTTCTGACGGGCCGGGTTCGCGATCGCAATGGCCCGTGGCTCTCGGACCGGCTCCTGGAGGCGGGGGTGGACCTGGCCCACATCGCGATCGTCGGGGATCGGCCGGCCGACATGGAGGCGGCGCTCGGGCTCATGGCGCGCGAGGACCTCGACGTGGTGTTGACCAGCGGCGGGCTGGGGCCGACCGCGGACGACCTTACGGCTGAGGTCGTCGGTCGCTTCCAGGGTCGGGAGATGGTGATAGACGAAGCGCTCGAAGGTCGGATCGCGGACATCTTGCGTCCGCTCGCCGAGCGCTATCCGAACCTCGATCGTCATGCGATCGCGGCGGGCAATCGCAAGCAGGCGACGATCCCGCGCGGCGCGACCGTGCTCGAGCCTGTGGGCACGGCGCCGGGGCTCGTCGTGACGCCCGCGCAAGGACGCGTCGGGCCGACCGTCGTCGTGCTGCCGGGTCCCCCGCGCGAGCTGCGGCCGATGTGGCGAGCGGCGGTCGCGACCGAGGCGTGGCGTTCGGCGGTCGCGGGCGCAAGGGTCTACCGCCGGCAGATGCTGCGCCTGTTCGGGATACCCGAGTCGGAGATCGCCGAGACCCTACGGCAGGCAGAGCGCAAGGGGATCGAGCTTGCACGCCTGGAGATCACGACGTGCCTGCGCGGCGGCGAGATCGAGATCGTGACGCGCTACGAGCCCGATGCCCAGGAGGTCTATGACGCATTCGCGCAACTCGTCGCCATACGCCACGCCGACACGCTCTACTCGGTGGATGGCACGACCGTCGACGCTCAGGTGGCCGCGCTGTTGAGAGGCGATGGGGAGACGGCGACGCAAACGATCGCCGTGGCGGAGTCCTGCACCGGGGGCATGCTGCTGGCGCGCTTGACCGACCCACCGGGAGCGTCGGCGTACATGCTGGGCGGTGTGGTGGCCTACGCCAACGACGTGAAGGTCGCGCAAGCGGCCGTCGAGCGCGAGGCGATCGACGCCCACGGCGCGGTCTCGGCGGAGGTCGCGCGGGCGCTCGCCGACGGGGCGCGGGCACGGCTCGGGGCGGATGTGGGGGTGGGCCTCACCGGCATCGCCGGCCCAGGCGGCGGCAGCGAGGATAAGCCGGTCGGGCTGGTGTGGTTGAGCGTCGTGGGCCCCGGCGGTGCGAGCCTGACGCGCTCGGTGCGCCTGCCCGGCGGGCGGGTCGACGTGCGCGAGCGGGCGGTGACCGTCGCGATGCACTTGATCCGCCGTCTGCTGGCGGGGGAGGGGGAGGGCGCGCGCAGCGCCTAGCCGGTCCCGCGGCGGCAAAGCTGAGCGTGGGACCGAGGCGTGTATACGCTGAGTCGATGACCAGGAGTCACACAGCGCGCCTGTTCGTCGCGATCGATCCACCCGGGGACGTGTGCGAGCAGCTCGTCCACTGGGCGCGAAGCGCCGTGAGGGGCGGGAGCGACCACGCGCGTGGGGCGATGCCGTTGCGGGTGCTCGACCCTGAGTCGTTGCACGTGACGCTGTGCTTCCTCGGCAACCGTCCGGTGGGGGAGCTGGACTCGCTGGGCACACAGCTCGCCGCGTGCGGCGGTCCGACCGGCGAGCTGTCGCTAGGAGCCCCCCTGTGGCTGCCGGCGCGGCATCCGCGGGCCCTGGCGGTCGAGCTGCACGACGACCTCGGCAAGCTTGCCCGCCTGCAGGCGGAGGTGGCGTCGGCGCTGGGAGAGGTGAGCGGCTGGCAGCCCAACGGCGGCGTGGCTGGGGGTGAGGGCGCCAGCAGGGGCCGGCGGCGCTTTCATCCGCATGTCACGGTCGCACGGATGCGCCACGGCGCGACCGATCGAAGATCGACACCCCGTTCGGGGCACACGGCGGGATCGTCGATCGGCCAGCATGAGCGCGTCCTGCCGCCCACGCCGTCGCTCGCGTTCGTGCCCAGGGAGCTCGTGCTCTACCGCTCGTGGCTTTCGCCTGAGGGCGCAAGCTACGAAGCGATCGCATCTCACCCGATCGGTTGAGGATACCATCCGCAGAAGGAACCCGAACACGTGTTCCCATAGTTCCGTCCGGGACCCCGTCTACCTTTGACGCTCTAACACCAATCGGAGGAGTGAGACGATGGCCGTGACCGACGAGGAGAAGGCTGCCAAGGCGCGCGACGCCGCCCTTCAGGGGGCGCTCGGTCAGATCGAGCGTGAGTTCGGCAAGGGGTCGGTCATGCGCATGGGCGACGAGGGCGCCCAGGTGCGCGTGGACGCGATACCGACAGGAGCGCTGTCGCTCGACCTCGCGCTCGGCATCGGCGGCGTGCCCAAGGGACGCATCGTCGAGGTCTTCGGCCCGGAGTCCTCCGGCAAGACCACGCTCATCTACCACGTGCTCGCCGAGGCCCAGAAGCTTGGGGGCGTGTGCGCGTTCATCGATGCCGAGCATGCGATGGACCCGCTGTACGCGAAGGAGATCGGCGTCGACATCGACGAGCTGCTCGTCTCCCAGCCCGACTACGGCGAGCAGGCGCTCGAGATCGCCGACATGCTCGTGCGCTCCGGCGCCATCGACGTCGTCGCGATCGACTCGGTCGCCGCGCTCACACCGCGCGTCGAGCTCGAGGGGCAGATGGGCGACCAGACCGTCGGCGCACAGGCGCGCATGATGTCCCAGGCGATGCGCAAGATCGCCGGCAACCCGAACCGCACGCAGACGCTCTGCATCCTCACCAACCAGATCCGCGAAAAGGTCGGCGTGATGTTCGGCTCGCCCGAGACGCAGCCCGGTGGGCGCGCGTTGAAGTTCTACGCCTCCCAACGCCTTGACATTCGGCGCATCGAGACGCTCAAGGACGGCACCGAGGCGGTCGGCAATCGCGTGCGCGTGAAGGTCGTCAAGAACAAGCTTGCCGCCCCCTTCCGCCAGGCCGAGTTCGACATCGAGTTCGGCAAGGGGATCTCAACCGCGGGTTGCCTGATCGACCTCGGTCTCGAGCACAGCATCGTGTCGAAGTCGGGGGCGTTCATCTCCTACGGCAACGAGCGCCTCGGGCATGGGCGGGGCAACGCCAAGGCCTACATAGACGAACACCCGGAGATCGCCAAGGAGATCGAGCGCAAGATATACGCCGTGCTCGGCCTCGACCGCGAGAAGGTGACAACGATCGCAGGCGAGACCGACACACCACTTGCCGTGGCCCCGGAGCTGGATACGCAAGCCGCTTAAACATCACGCAAGCTCCTTGACGGACTCAATGCTTCATGGCCTACGCTTTGTGGACCCATGAAGCGCTACCACCTGACCACGTTCGGATGCCAGATGAACGAGCACGACTCCGAGCGGATGAAGGGCATGCTCGAGTCGCTCGGGTACGACGAGGCGTCCGAGCGCGGCGAGGCCGACCTGATCCTGTTCAACACGTGCTCGATCCGCGAGACCGCCGACAGCCGCTTTATCGCGCATCTCGGTGAGGCCAAGCGTCTCAAGCTCGAGGCGCCCGACCGCGTGGTGGGAGTGGGGGGCTGCTGGGCGCAGTCGGTCAAGGAGGAGGTGTTCGAGCGCTTCCCGTTCGTGGACGTGGCGTTCGGTCCCGGACAGACCCACAAGCTCGCCGAGTTCCTCACAAGCGACTCGCTCACGGCGCAGGGCTACTTCGAGTTCGAGGGCTTCACCGGGCACCTGCCGGCCAAGCGCGTCCGTCCGTTCCAAGGCTGGCTGCAGATCAGCGTTGGGTGCAACTGCCGCTGCTCTTATTGCATCGTCCCGTCCACGCGCGGACGCGAGGTCTCCCGTCCACTCGCAGAGCTCGCGGCGGAGGTCCAGGCGATGGCTGATGACGGGGTGCGAGAGGTCACACTGCTCGGCCAGAACGTCAACTCCTACGGGCGCGATCTGCGCGTCGATGGACGGCCGGAGACGTTCGCCAACCTGCTCCGCAAGCTCGACGAGATCGACGGCATCGAGCGCATCCGCTACACGAGCCCCCATCCGAAGGACATGCGCGAGGACGTGATCCGAGCCCACGCTGAGCTGCCCAGCGTTTGCGAGCACATCCACCTTCCGCTCCAGTCGGGCTCCAGCCGCATCCTCAAGGCGATGCGCCGCACGTACGACCGCGAGCGCTACCTCGACCGTGTGGCGCTGATCCGCGAGCACGTACCCGACATCGCGCTCACGACCGACATCATCGTGGGCTTCCCCGGTGAGACCGAGGAGGATTTCGAGCAGACCCTGCAGGTTGCGGAGCGGGTCGGCTACGACAGCGCCTTCACGTTCATCTTCTCCCCGCGGCGGGGCACGGAGGCGGCCGAGATGACCGAGGGGGTTGTGCCCCATCAGGTGAAGGTGGCACGCCTGGAACGGCTCGTGGAGGTCGTTCAGCGACGCGCGCACGAGCGCGCACAGCGCTTCGTCGGCCGCACGCTCGAGGTGCTTGTGGAAGGTCCCTCGCGCACAGACCCCGAGCGGCTGCGGGGACGGACCCGCCACAACAAGGTGGTCAACTTCGCGGGGCTCGCGGCGCCCGGCGAGCTGGCACAGGTCGAGATCGGCGCCGCGACCAGCCAGACGCTCTCCGGCGAGGAGAGCCTGGTCGCCCGAGCTGCCAGCTGACGGCGGCCGCCTTCCCGGGCGGGTGACTCTGCAGGGCGCTTACGCCAGTTCAGCGCTTGCTGCGCTGACCATCAGCCAACTGATGGGCGATCTTGTCGCTGCCCATCTTGCGCGCAAACGAAGCCGAGACCTCGGGCGCGAGCCCCGAGAACGCTGATCCCAAGCGCAGCGAGATCGGGGCGACATCGAGCTCGCCGCGGTTGCGCTCGATCGCCTGCACGACCGCCTTGGCGACGTCCTCCGGGCTGCGCGTCCCCACACCAGTGGGCAGCTTCACTCCCGACTCGGCGAACATCCCCGCTTCGCGGATGAACCCCGGGAAGACAGCGGATACGCCGACGCCGGTGCCGTGCAGCTCGGCGCGCATCGCCATCGCGAAACCGCGCAAGCCGAACTTCGTGGCGTTGTAGATCGAGCTTCCCGCAGTGCCGGTCTTGCCCGACAGCGAGGACATGAACAGCAGATGCCCGCGACCACGCTTGACCATGGCGGGCGCGAGCGCGTGCGCCATCGCGATCGGGGCGCGCAGGTTCACGTCGAGCGCGCGGTCGATCTGCTCCATCGTGAAGGAGTCGAGCGCGCCGCTCGCCGGTAGTGCGGCGTTCGCAACGAGGATGTCGAGCGCGCCCGCCTCGGAGAGCAGCCTGTCCACCTCCGCGGGCTCACTCAGGTCCACGGCGAGAGAGCGCGCATTCAGCTCGGAGGCGAGCGGCTCCAGCACCTCGACGCGCCGCCCGGTGACGATCAGTTGCGCGCCCTTTGCCGACAGCGCTCGCGCGATCGCCTGGCCGAGGCCGCCCGTGGCGCCGGTGAGCAGAACGGTGGAGCCGGAGACCTCCATCAGCTGCAAGCCTACGGGAATGCGTCATCCCCCGCGTGTCATCGCTCTGTTCGGACCGACCGGAGTCGGCAAGACCGCCGTCGCCGTGTCGCTTGCGCGAGGACTGCGCGCACGCGGCGAGCGGCCTGTCGCCGTGTCGGCAGATGCGCTGCAGGTCTACCGGGGCCTCGAGACGCTCACGGGCGTCGCCACGCCGACCGAGCAGTCCGAGCTGGAGCACCGTCTCGTGTCGTTCCTCCCGCTCGATGCGAGCTTCAGCGCCGGACAGTACGCGGAGCTCGCCCACGCGGAGATCGACACGGCGCTCGCCGAAGACCGCAGGCCGATCGTGGTGGGCGGCACCGGTCTTTACCTGCGTGCGGCGCTCACCGCCCTCGACATGCGCCCGCCGCCCCCGGAGGGCGTGCGTGAGCGCTGGACCGCCGAGCTCGAACGCCACGGCGCGCCCGCCCTGCACACGCGACTTGCGCAGCGCGCACCGTGGGCGGCCGCGGAGATTGACCCGAACGACCGCCAGCGCGTCGTAAGGGCACTCGAGCTGCTCGACGCAGGGGAGCTCGAGCAAGCGAACGGGCCCTCGCAGTTGTGGACGGGCGAGGTGAGGCGGCCAACGCTGCTCGTTGGGCTCGTGATCGAGCGCGAGAAGCTCTACCGGCGGATCGACGCGCGCATCGATGAGATGCTCGCTGCGGGCGTCCGCGAGGAGGCGCTCCGGGCACACGCCGCAGGCGCGAGCGCGACTGCTCGCAAGGCGCTCGGCTTCGAGGAGCTCCTCTCGGGTGACGTGGAGGCGATGAAGCGCCGCACACGCAACTACGCGCGCCGCCAGCTCACCTGGATGCGCAAGCTCTCGGGCGTCCATGAGATCGACCTGACCGGTCGCACAGTCGAGGACGCCGTCGGAGAGATCGTGGGCGCGCTCGAGGAGCGCGAGGAGCCGCGGCCCGACCATCTCGATCCCACCATCTATTTCGACACGAACCCCTAGACTCCCGCCCCGCATGACGATTCGCGCGAGGCGGCTCCGATGAGGTTCGAGAAGTGGCAGGCGCTCGGCAACGACTATCTGATCGTAGAGCGCTCCGAGCTGCCGTTCGAGCTCACCGCGGCGCGCATACGCAAGCTCTGCGCAGGGCACTTCGGCGTATTCGCCGACGGGGTTCTGCTGCTCGAGCCCTGCGCGGACCGGCGCTTCGTGGCGCGGCTCGAGATCTACAACCCCGACGGCTCGGAGGCCGAGCTGTCGGGCAACGGCGCGCGCGAGGCGATCCTCTACCTGCGCCGACGCGGGTGGACCGATCAAGACGTCTTCTCGATCCAGACCGGCGCCGGCGAGATACGCCCGACGATCACGGGCCCCGACACCTGCCGTATCGACATGGGATATGCAAGCCTCACCTCCAAGAGTTTCCCGGGCGGCCCCGAAGACGGCCGCGGTGAGCTCCTCGCCGACGGGCGCACATGGCGCTTCCAGCACGTGTCGATCGGCAACCCGCAGTGCGCCATCCACGTGGAGAGCCTGACGACGCTCCACGCATTGGACCTCACAGGGATCGGGCCGGCGATCGAAACACACGAGCTGTTCCCCAACCGCACGAACGTGTCGTGGTACACCGAGGTCCCGCCCGTCGCAGACGGGTACGCCGCGATCAGCGCGCGCATCTTCGAGCGGGGAGTGGGGGAGACGCTGTCCTCCGGCACGGGCGCCGCGGGCGCCGCCGTCGCCCACTACCTGGGTGGCGGAGCCGCGCACGTCACGGTGCTGCTGGATGGCGGCCAGCTGGAGGTGGAGGTGGGAGAGGATCTAGGAGTGACCCTGACCGGCTGGGCACGCCCCGTGTTCGAGGGACGCCTCAGCGACGACTTCGTAAAGGAGCTGAATGAGACCGAGTGAGCGCCTGAGCCTCATCCCGCCGTACCTGTTTGCCGAGCTCGAGCGCAAGATCGCTGTCAAGAGGGCCGCGGGGGTGGACGTGATCAGCCTCGGGATCGGCGACCCGGACCGCCCGACGCCGCCGCTGATCGTGGAGGCGATGCAGGAGGCCGTCACCGAGCCCGAGACCCACCGCTACCCGTCCAACCGCGGGCGCGCCGACTTCCGCGAGGCGCTCGGCGACTTCTATGCGCGCCGCTTCGACGTCGCGCTCGACGCCGACAGCGAGATCATCCCTGCGATCGGCGCCAAGGAGGCGATCTTCAACCTCAACCTCGCGTTCCTCGATCCGGGCGACGTCGCGCTCGCTGCGGACCCGGGCTACCCGGTGTACACGGGTGGGCCGCTGCTCGTGGGAGCCGATCCGGTTGTGATGCCGCTCGTGCCCGAGCTCGGCTTCGTGCCGGATCTCGAGGCGATCGACGAGTCGACCGCACGTCGAGCGAAGCTCATGTACCTCAACTATCCGAACAACCCTACCGGCGCGATCGTCCCCGAAGGGTTCTTTGAGCGTGCGATCGAGTTCGCGCGAGAGCACGACATCCTGGTCGTCCACGACAACGCCTACAGCGAGACGACATACGACGGTTATCGTGCCCCCTCGTTCCTGGCGGCGCCGGGTGCGAAGGACGTCGGGATCGAGGTGTTCTCGCTGTCCAAGGGCTACAACATGACCGGCTGGCGCTGCGCTGCCGTGCTCGGCAACGCGGAGGCCCTCGAGCACTACTGGCGGCTGAAGACCAACATCGACTCCGGCTTGTTCGAGGCGGTCCAGCTCGCGGGGATCGCGGCGCTCTCGCCCGACGCGGACGCGGAGGTGGCCTCGATGAACGAGCTCTACCGCCTGCGCCGCAACCTCGTCTGCGACGCGCTCGCCATGGCGGGCGTGCGTGTGACACCGCCGAAGGCAACGATCTACGTGTGGGCGCCGATCCCGCAGGGTTTTTCAAGCTCAGCCGCCTACTGCGAGCACGTGCTCGAGCAGGCCGCCGTCGTGATCTCTCCGGGCGGCGCTTACGGCCCCAGCGGCGAGGGCTGGTTTCGGATCTCGCTGACAACGCCCGACGATCGACTCGCGGAGGCCGTGGAGCGTTTGGCGGCGCTCGGCGGCTGATCTACACTCGGAGTGGATGAACCAACCCACGAGGCGCGCCAGTCAGCGCGCGTTTTGCATTGCGTCCCTGTCCGACGAGGAGGATCTCGACGAGCTGCGCGAGCTGCTGCGCACGGCGGGAGTGGCGGTCGCGGGAGAGATGATCCAGCGGCGTGATCGGCCGCACCCCAACACCTACCTCGGTCCCGGCAAGGTCCAGGAGGCGAGGCAGGCCGCGCGAGCGTGCGACGCGAACGTGATCGCCTGCGACGACGAGCTGAGCGCACGCCAGGAGCGCAATCTCGAGGAAGCCGTCGGCCTGCCGGTCGTGGACCGCACCACCGTGATCCTCGACATCTTCGCGACGCACGCCTCGAGCGCCGAGGGAAAGCTGCAGGTCGAGCTTGCCCAGCTCGAGTACAACCTGGCGCGCATGCGCGGACTGTGGAGCCATCTGGAGCGTCTCGGCGGTGGGATCGGCACACGCGGACCGGGGGAGACCCAGATCGAGACCGACCGGCGTCTCGCGCGCAACCGGATCGCCGCGCTGCGCCGGCGGCTCGAGCACGTGAAGGGCACGCGCGCGGTGATGCGCGCCGAGCGCGAGCGGGCAGCCCTGCCGAGCATCGCGCTCGCCGGCTACACCAACGCGGGCAAGAGCACGCTGCTGAATGCCCTCACCGGGGCCGAGGTGGGAGTGCGAGACCGCCTCTTCCACACTCTCGATCCGAGCACGCGCATGCTGCGCATCGACGGGCGACCGCGGCTTATCACCGACACGGTTGGGTTCATCCGCAAGCTTCCCCACCAGTTGGTGGACGCGTTCGGGGCGACCTTGGATGAGACGCGCCTGGCCGACCTGCTGCTGCACGTGATCGACGCCTCCGCGCCCGAGCACGACCAGGCGGCGATGCGCGCGGCCGTGGATGAAGTGCTCGAGGAGATCGGGGCAGGCGAAGGGCCGTGCGTGCTGGCGCTCAATAAGGTCGACCTGCTCGACCATGACGCCCGCGATGAGCTGCGCATGCGCCATCCCGATGCGGTGCTCGTCAGCGCCGTGAGCGGCGAGGGCCTCACCGAGCTGGAGGAGCGCATCGAGCGCGAGCTGCGCCACACGCTGCGCCCGATGGAGCTGCTCGTGCCCTACGCACAGGGCGGGAGCCTCGCCGAGCTGCACGACATCGCTGGGGACCTGCATCGCCAGGACACGCCGGAGGGCGTGCTCGTGCGCGCTCTCGTCCCCGCCCGGCTGGCGGAGCGCTACGCCAAGTTCGCGGTCGCATAGCTTTCCAAGACGCGACTCGCGCCGCCCAGCGGTCGCCTAGCGATCGTCGCCGTCGCCATTCAGCACGCCACGACTCTGACGCGAGAACAGCTTCTCGAGATTTTGGCTGGCGACCTCGTCGAGGTCGAGGCCGAGCTCACTCGCGAGTTGCGCGATGTACCAGAGCACGTCGCCAAGCTCCTTGGACATGGCCGCGCGGCGCTCGTCGCTCACCGTGCCGCCATCGTCACGGATCGCCTTCTTGGCGTGCTCGGCGACCTCGCCCGCCTCACCCGCGAGTCCGAGCGCGGGATAGGCCAACCACGCCGCGCGCGGATACTCGGCCGTGCGGCGTGACTGACGCTGGTACTCGGATAGATCCATGGTCGTGATCCTACGCCGCCGCGAGCCCAGCGGCGCGGCGAGCGCTGCTATGAGCCTCGTTCTCGAGCTCGTCGTCGAGGCGCGCAAGCGCGCCGACGTCGACGCCGAGCGCGGCCGCTATCAACCAGTCGGCAAACCAGGCGTTCTTCGGCAGCAGCGGACCATGCAGGTAAGTGCCGATCGTGCTGCCCTGCCTGGCGCCCTCGAAGCCGCTGCGCCCGTCGTTGCCGTGGCCTTTCAGAACGCGTCCAAGCGGATTCGCGCCCGATCCCAGGTAGGTGCGCCCGCCGTGGTTCTCAAAGCCCGCAAGCACCCGTGATCCGTCATCACTGCCGTCGCCGCCGTCGAGGTCGACCTCGATCGCCACGTTGCCGATCAACCGCGGCCCCGTCCTGCGGACGGTGCGCACGTCGAGCAGTCCGACGCCCGGCATGCGCTCGTCCGCCAGCACGTAGGACTCGCCGAGCAGCTGATAGCCGCCGCACACCCCCAGCACTATGGCGCCGCGCCGCGCAGCCTCGTGCAGGGCCGCTCGCTTGCTCTCGTAGAGGTCCTCCGCGCAGAGCAGCTGGTCGCGGTCCTGACCGCCCCCGAGGTAGTAGATGTCGTGCGCTTCGCCGTCGAGTGGCTCCCCGAGCCCGCTGCCACTGAGCTCGAAGCCGATCCCGCGCCATGCACAGCGGCGCTTGAGCACGAACAGGTTGCCGCGGTCGGCGTAGATGTTCATCAGGTCGGGGTAGAGGGCGCATACACGGAGGGTACGTCCCTGCACGTCGCTCATCGCCATGAGCTGCCCGCCTCCCCGCGCCGCACGAGCAGCTCGCGCAGCGCGAGCATCGCGGTGTAGGTCGGCAGAACGTACAGCGGCGCGTTGCCTCCCGTATCGGGACGCTCGGCGGCTGCTCCCGCAAGCGCGTGGGGGAGATCGTCGATCACCCTGATACGCGCGGGCTCGATCCCCGCGTACTTCAGGCGCAACGCCAGCTCTGGCGCCCTCGTGCCGGAGCACGTCGCGGTGCGCAGGCGCCCGGCGAGCAGCTCGAGGTCGGCGTCCCAGATCCACGAGACGTCACGACCGTCGGCCGTCTTGTCGTTGAGGATCCCCAGCAGGTCGTGGCTACCGGGCTCCAGGGCGAGTGTGCGCAGCACCTCGTTTGCTCCCGCCGGGTTCTTGACGAGCAGGATCCGCGTCTCGCGCCCGTCCACGCTGACGGTCTCCGCCCGCCCAAAGGCGGCCTTCGTGCTCTGCAGTCCATCCACGATGTCGGCCAGCGGAATCTCCAGGACGACGGCGAGCGCGGCTGCCGCGAGCGCGTTGTAGACGTTGTAGAGGCCGGGCAAGGCGAGCTTCACCTCGGCGTCTCCGTCCGGCGTGCTCAACTGGAAGCGCGCCGAGCGCACGCCTTCGAGCGTGACAGCACGCGCGAGCACGGTGGGGGAGGGCCGTCGTTGCCCGCATGAGGCGCAGTGGTAGTGACCGAGATGACCTAGATAGACGACCTCGAACGTATACGGCGCCCCGCAGCGACGGCAATGCTTCGCATCGGCCGCGTGCGCCATGCCATCTAGCGCGAGCGAGTCGTCTTCGACCCCGTAATAGAGGACTCGGGGTCGTTCGCGCCCGAGGTCTGCGATGAGCGGGTCGTCGGCGTTGCACACCAGATGCGCGCGCGCGGCCGCTCCGCCACACACCGCGGCGGCCCAGCGCTCGGCGATCGTGTCGAGCTCGCCGTAGCGATCGAGCTGGTCGCGGAAGAGGTTGCCGAGCACGATCGCCCGCGGATGGAGTGCCGGGGCCAGCCGGTCGAGCCACAGCTCGTCCACCTCGAACAGTCCGAGCTCGCCGGCGATCGTGCCGCGCGGACCTGCCGCCGCTAGCAGCGTCGAGGCGATCCCACCGGCCATGTTGGCCCCCGCCTGGTTGTGCACGAGCGAGATGCCGGCGCGCTCGAGGATGCTCGACGCCATCGCCGCTGTGGTGGTCTTGCCGTTCGTGGCGGACACGAGCACGCTTCCCTGCGGCAGGCGCCCCGCGAGCGCCCCGATCGCGGAGGGCTCCATCCTCACGAGCAGCTTGCCCGGCAGGCTCGTGCCGCCCCCGCCCCGCAGCCTGGAAACCGCGCCGACGGCGCGCGCGAGGGCCAGCTTCGGCCCTAGCAGCGTGCTCATCGCCCGGCCGCGGTCGGGTTCGCGCTAGCGTGCCCGCCGAGGAAGGCCTCCGCGCCCTGGCCGTCCCGTGGCACGAGCACCCGCACGGCGCCGCTCACAGCCCTGACGCGCACCGGCAGCTCGCCGATCGGATCGCCGTCGGCGTACAACGCGAAGGGACGGTCAGCCGATATCTCGACTTCACGGGCGCGCCAAGTGCGCACGGAGGAGAGTTCCACGTGCGTGCCCTTGAAGACCTTCGGCAGGTTTGCGAGGAAGCGCAGCTTGCTCACGCGCTCGATCGCCACGATATCGAGCAGGCCGTCGTCGAGCAGCGCCTCGGGCGCGAGCAGCATCCCGCCGCCGTAGGCCTTCGAGTTGGCTGCCGCCACGCTGTAGCCGGTGAACGCATGGCTCTCTCCGGCGGTGTCCACGTTGGGTTCGATCCGCACTTCGAAACGAGCGGGACGCCAGCCGATCAGAGCGCGCAAGGCGCCGTACGCGTAGACGAGGTTTCCGAGCCACGCGGGAGCTGTGTTTGCGATCCGGTTGGCGTCGCTGTCGAAACCGGCGCTTGCGATCCCCACGAACGCCTGCCCTCCGACCTCGCCGAGGTCCAGCTTGCGCGAGAAGCCGCCCGCGACCGTGGCGCACGCTTGTACCGGGTCCGCCGGGATCCCCAAGACTCGCGCCAGGTCGTTGCCGCGCCCTCCCGGAAGCACACCGAGCAACGCGCTCGTAACGTCACGGAGCGTGTCTGCCACTGCGCCGACCATCCCGTCGCCGCTGAGGCATACGACAGTCTCACCGGCGAGCGCGGCCGAGCGCGCGAGCTCAC
>DASUDH010000039.1:0-8862 GCA_036275675.1 Solirubrobacteraceae bacterium
GCAAGCCGCTCGCACCCCTGCGCCCCGAGGATGTCGAGGGCGCCATGTTGACCTCCCAGACCGACGATCGGCAGGGTGCCTACTGCGGTCCCTATGCAGCGGGCGGCGTGTGGGCGGTGCTCGACGGAACGGGCAGCGTGACGGTCAACGGCGGTGAGGCGAGCGGTGGCCGCACGCTGACCGTCGAGCACCCCGGGGCGTACCCGCTCATCGAGCACGAGCGCCATACGGCGGGGGTGCTCGACCTTCAGGTCGGGGCGGGCGTCGTTTGCCTGGCTACCTGCTTTACCCCCGGCGTCGCGTTGTAGTGCCCTGAGCTTCCCGTGGAGTCAGCGCGAGGGTTGTATAATTTATAATAGTATATATAAATGCTAATACCATTGTAGACGTGTAAAGGTTTGATACGTACCCCGCCCCTCCAAGACAGGTCAGGCCCAACCCCAACCGTCAGACGCCAGCCCCCAGCGCAGCCCGGTCGCAGTCGTCCAGCAACCGCCACAACACCGGCGGACCGTAATCCTCGACGAGCACGCCGCGTCCCGGCCAGTAGGGACTCTCGCCGGGGGCGCCGGCGAGAAAGTAGGCGTTGTAGGTCCAGCAGCCCGTGTTGAGCAGCCGCGCGCCGGCCGGTCCGCGCCACTCCGTCTCGACGTCTCCGGGCAGCGGTCCCGAGCGGTGGGTGTGGCCGAAGATCACATGAGCGTCGCCGAGCCCGAGCCGAACAGCCACCTCCCCCATCGCGTGCAGTCCGGCGCGGCGCAGCTCGCTACCGGAGATGTCGGCGTTGAACGAGCCAATGCCGGCACGGTTGAGCGCGGCGATCGCAAAGGGAAAGGCGCCGACCAGCGCGCGCCGGCGCAGGGCCGGCGCGAGAGCCGCCAGGGCGGCGATCCGATCGCGTCCACCCGTCTCCTCGCCGGCCTCTCCGGTCCTGCCGGACGTCGTCGACCGGCCTCCTGTGAGCGCACGCCAGACGCGCATCGTGGATTGCCCGTTGAGCGTCGCCCCGGTGGGGGCCTGGCGAGCTACCGCGTCGATCCAGGCGAACACCGGCCCTGTGACAGACTCGTAGTCGCCGACCGTCGTGAACGACTCGGCGGACAGGCGCAGCGCGCGTGCGGTCATCCCGATCCCGATCCGCTCCAGCGTGGGGACGGTCAGATGGCAGTCGAGGTAGTGACCGTGGGTGGCATAGACGTCCGGGCGCAGCCACAGGCCGGGATAAGCTCCGCTGACGCGCGCCGGCGCGGCCCAGGCGGCCAGCGTGGCGAGCATCGAGGAGGCATCCTCCGCGGAGAAGCGCTGTTCGAGCGTGAGCGACTCGGCGTGAGTCGTCTCCTCGCGGCGGCGCAACCACGACTCGACGAGCGCGTGATCGTGGTTGCCGGCGACGACGATGACCTCGCGCCCGGCGAACGCGCGCCCGAGATCTTCGAAGAACGGCCGCGCTACGGCGAGCGCGTCGCGGCGCGGACCGTGGCGCAGCTCGAGCACGTCGCCGAGCAGCACGAGCCGGTCGACGTCTCCGAGCGCGTCGATCAGGGCCGCGCGCGGCCCGGCGCGGCGCAGCACGTCGACGCCGAAGCCGCCGCCGAGGTGGAGGTCTGAGACGACTAGCGTGCGCAAGCCGGTGCGCAGGCGCGCGTCGTTGACGGCCCCGCCACGAATCCGCTCAGGAAGCCGCGGCGACGGCCTCGCGGATCGGCTTGGGGAGCATGAAGCGAACGTCCTCGCGAATCACGTGGAACTCGGAGATGTCGGTGACGCCGCGCGCGCGGAAGAAGTCGAGCAGGTCCTGGACGAGATCGTCGGGTGCGCTGGCGCCCGAACTGACGCCGACGATGCGCTTGCCGGCGAGCCACTCCTCGCGCACCTCGCCGGCGTGATCGATCAGGTAGGCCTCGGTGCCGCAGTCGCGGGCGACCTCGACGAGCCGCACCGAGTTAGAGGAGTTGCGCGAGCCGATCACGAGCATCAGGTCGCAGTCGCCGGCCATATGCTTGACGGCGGCCTGACGGTTGGTGGTGGCGTAGCAGATGTCGTCGGTGCGGGGACCGGCGATGCTCGGGAAGCGCTCGTGCAACCGCCTGACGATCGAGCCCGTTTCGTCCACGGAGAGCGTGGTCTGCGTCACGTAGGCGACACGCTCGGGGTCCTCTACGACGAGCTCGTCGACATCCTGCTCGCTCTCGACGAGCACGATGCGCTCGGGCGCCTCCCCCATCGTTCCCTGGACCTCCTCGTGGCCTGCGTGGCCGACGAGCACGATCGTGTAGCCGTCCTGCGCGAAGCGGACCGCCTCGCGGTGAACCTTCGTCACGAGCGGACAGGTGGCGTCGATCGTGTCGAGCTTGCGGGCGTGGGCGTCGGCGCGCACACTCGGGGCGATCCCGTGGGCGGAGAAGACGGTGAGCGCTCCCTCGGGGACTTCGCTCACCTCCTCGACGAATATGGCACCGCGCCGCGAGAGCAGCTCGACGACGTGCTTGTTGTGGACGATCTGCTTGCGCACGTAGACAGGCGGTCCGTGCAGGTCGAGCGCTTGTTCGACCGTTTGCACGGCTCGGTCGACGCCCGCGCAGTATCCGCGCGGCGCGGCGAGCAGTAGCTTCTCGACGGTATTCGGCGCTGTCGCCGTGTCTGCAGGCACCGCGTTCATTGTAGAGGCGGGTTTAGCAGCCTGGCCACCACCCCCCCAGCCAGTCGGCGAGTACCCTTGGCTCGTGGCGCAGCGACACCTCGACAGGCTCACGGCGGTGGACGCGTCCTTCCTGCACCAGGAGGGGCCAAACTCGCACATGCACGTCGGCGGGCTGACGATCGTCGCGGGCCCGCCACCGCCGATGGAAGACTTCCTCGAGCAGATCCGCCGGCGCCTGCACCTCGTGCCGCGCTACCGCCACAAGCTCGCGCATACGGCGCTCGACAGCGGGCGTCCGCTGTGGGTGGACGACCCGAGCTTCAACCTCGAGTTCCACGTGCGCCACACGGCGTTGCCGAGCCCGGGCGGGTGGCAGCAGTTGCAGGACCTCACGGCACGGATCTTCTCGCAGGCGCTGGACCGTTCAAAGCCGTTGTGGGAGATGTGGCTGATCGAAGGGTTGGAGGACGACCGCTTCGCGTTGATCTCGAAGACTCACCATGCCTTGATCGACGGCATCGCGGGCGTGGATCTCGCGACGGTCCTGTTCGACGTGTCCCCGGAGCCCGCGCCGCTGCCACATTCGGGCAGGCCGTGGAAACCGAACTCCGAGCCGGACGCGAGCGAGCTCGTGGCTGTGGGCCTGCGCGCCGCGGTGCGCGCGGGGGCGGAGATGGTGGGGGCGGCGGTCGGCGCGCTCACCCACCCGGAGCGAACGTTCGAGCGTGCGCGGGAGGCGGCCGAGGGCATCGGGGAGATCGTGTGGGCCGGGCTGAACCCGGCGCCGGCGACGCCTCTGAACGTGGAGATCGGCCCGCACAGGCGGTTCGTGGGGGTGGCGGCGCAGCTCAAGGACTTCAAGCTCGTCAAGAACGCGCTCGGGGGCACGGTCAACGACGTGGTGCTGACGGTCGTGACGGGGGCGCTGCGCTCGTTCCTGATCGCGCGCGGCGTGCGCACCGAGGGGGTCGAGATGCGCGCGCTCGTGCCGGTGTCGGTGCGGACGGTGGGCGAACGCCACGATATGGGCAACAGGATCGCGGCGATGCGCGGGCCGCTGCCGGTGTACATCGCCGACCCGCTGCAGCGACTGCGCTTCGTCAGGCACGCGATGGATGGGTTGAAGGAGTCCAAGCAGGCGCTCGGGGCGGAGGTCATCGCAGGAGCGCAGAACTTCGCGCCGCCGACGATCCTGGCGCAGGCGTCACGACTGAACTTCTCCACGCGCCTGTTCAACCTGATCGTGACGAACGTGCCGGGACCGCAGTTCCCGCTGTACGTGCTCGGGCGCCGCATGGAGCGCGTCTACCCGGTGGCGTTCCTGCCCCAGAACCACGCGCTTGCGGTCGCGATCATGTCGTACGACGGCGAGATGAACTTCGGGCTGCTGGGCGACTTCGACGCGCTGCCCGACATCGAGTCGATCGGCGAGAGCATCGAGCAGGAGCTGGCCGCGCTAGTCGCCCTCGCACGGGAGCACACCCCGGACAAAGACAAAGCCGCTACTGGCGTCGCAGGGCAAGCGAGACAAGGACGCAGGACCCGCAGTGTGCTACGCACATAAGGGTCCGAGGACGCCACCGATCGATGATCGACCAGATCACCGATCGGCTAGCGCCGCCCGGCGGCGTCAGTAGCCCAGGGCGAACTTCGCGTCCTCGCTCATCTTCTCGGGCGACCAAGGGGGCGTGAAGACCATCTCCGACTCGACGCTGTCGACGCCTTCCAGCTCACCGACGAACTCTTCGATCTGCTCGGTTACCTGAGGCCCGATCGGGCAGCCGGGGGTGGTGAGCGTGAACGTCACGTGGACGTCTCCGCCGCTGATCTCCACGCCGTAGATGAGGCCGAGCTCGACGAAGTCGAGACCGAGCTCCGGGTCGATCACGTTGGAGAGCGCGTCCATGACGTCGTCGACGGTGATTGTGGACTCGAACATGGCGCTGAGTCTAGCGATGGGCTCTCCCAGGTCCTGCGCGTGCGTCGTCAGTTATAAGAGCCCAGGCGATCCCACTGATACAGCTGGATGCACTCGCCGGCCAACTCGACCGCGCGCTCGTGCGAAAGGCGCGGGAGCACAGTCTCGAGCGCCTGCTCCTCGGCGACGCCGGCCTGGAAAGCCTCCTCGCCCCTGAAGCCGGCGGCGATCTTCAGCGCCTCACGACGGTTGTCGCCGAGGCTCGGGAACACGCCGACGAGAAATTCGGTGTTGGGCACCGGGTGGCCGACCTCGAGCGAGGCGTGCCAGGCGGCGAGCAGGTGCAGGTCGTCCTGGTCTAGATCGGCGACCGCTCGAGCGTAGTGGAAAGAGAGCTCCTGGTCGGGCAGGTCGTCGACCCATGCGCGCACCACCTCGCCGACGAGCTGCCTGCGAGCCTCGCGGCCGACTGACTCTGCGATGACTCGGATAGCGTCGTGGGGCTCGATGAAGCAGAGCGGCATGGCGGCTCCCTGGTCTTGCGCGGAAGGGGATGTGACGAGCAGACTTTAGGCGCCGGGGTGGACGGCAAACTCGGCGCGCCGCACCCGCGTGCGCGCGTGGGACGCCCGCAACCGACAGCGCCTACACAACGATTTCACGTCCGATCGACCGATCCGCCCACCGGAGCCCCGACGCGGAGGGAAGGGCCGAATCAGACCTCGAGCGCGACAGCGGCCCGGTCGAGGGCATGAGGGTCGTTCGTGCCGGCCGGGAAGCCGAGCGTGACGCGCTCCTCGGAGGCGGATTGGTTCCAATTGTAAAGCGCCAGGTCGAGCGCTTCGATCGGCGTGGAGAGCGCCTGCGCGAGCGCGAGCGCGCGGCGCTCGACGTGGATCAGGTCGCCGATCCCGAAGACGCGCTTGGCAGCCTGCGGCGTGGGATCGCTCGCGAACAGCGAGGCGCGCGCGCCGAGGTGCAGCGAGTCTGCGCGCAGCTCGTACAGTCCGAGCCGCCCGAGCGTGATCAGCAGGTCATAGCGCCCCATGCGCCCGAAGCCCGGCAGCGCGAGCCGCTCGAAGACGCGCTCGAAGCGCCGCTGCGGGGTCCACTCGGGCTCTCCACTGAACGCCTGCTCCTGGGAGCCCGAGTGCTCGGCAAAGCGCCGGTAGGCGATCAGCGTCTCCGATCCGCGGGCGGGGTCATGCGACGTGCGCGGGCCGAGCGGCACGTCCTCGAGGTCGGGGACGGTGCCGGACGCCCAGCTCGAGAGCAAGGCCTGGCGGATGCCGACGAACGACTGGTCGCCCTGCAACGGAGAGAGATAGGCGGCCAGGAAGCACATCCAGGTGGCCTGCTCGACGTCGTCGCGGTCGCGTGCCTCCGCGTACAGACTGGGGGGCGCCGCGGTAAGCGTGAGCAGGCGCCCGCTCGCGAAGCCGATCTCCTGTACGAGCCGCCGCGCGTCGTGCGAGGAGTGCAGACCGGGGACGAGCTCGCAGCGGTAGCCATCGTCCTCGGAGCGCGCCTCGCGGTGCACGCGCACGTCTGGCGCTCGGCGAGTGGATGTCCGGCCCGCGGACCCACGTGCCTGCCCGGCGCCGACGCGCGATGTCGCTCCCACACCCGTCTTGCCACTGACTCGCGCGCCGGTGCTCGTCTGCCGCTTCGGTTTGGCGGCGTGGCGCGCCGGTGTCTGCCCGGGCACGGTCTCGCGGCAGATCGGGCAGCGCTGGATGAAGCGGTTGTGGCGGCAGAACGTCTGTGTCACGCGTATTACGCTAGCGAGCCGAAGCCGCTTTTCAGCCCCTGCCACCACATCCACGACCGTCAGAAGCAGTCGCGTGAAAGTGCGCCTTTGTATCTCCCTCCTCTGTCTCCCTCCCCTGTCGTCAAAACCTACGAGTTGGACGCACCACGCACAGAGCCGCGCCCGCGTTCTCGATTAAGCCAAGCCCGTGCAGGCGCGCGAGCAGCTTGGAGTACAGAGCGTGCGAAGACCCAGAGAACGAACCGCAACCCTTACTGAAGCGCGGTTGAGATCTACGCGACGGGGACGGCAGAGCGCGCCGGAACCGGCGGGGCGTAATCGAGCCCCCGCGCGCGCTCAGCGCCCGCGCGGCGCTCAGCGTCTAGCGCGTACAGGTAATCGTCGTAGTCGACCTGGATCGTATGACGCTTGGAGGCGACGTAGCGCTTGCGCATGGCGGCCTGATCGGCGGCGATGTCGCGCCGCAGCTCGGCAGGCGAGGGCAGGGCATACTCGCCGCGCAGGTGGTCACCGACCCACGCTCCCTGAGCCTCCGCGAGCGGCATGATCGCGCCGAGCGGCTGCAGGAGGCCGATGAAGTAGAGGCCGGGGATGTCGGGGTGGAAGACGCGCCGGAACAGCTCGATGTGGTTGTCGGGCGCGGCGAGGAAGTCCTCGTCGAAGAAGGGGAAGGTGATCTTGTAGCCGGTGCAGTAGACGACGACATCGGCGTGGACCTCATTGCCGTCGGTGAAGCGCACACGCTCGCCCTCGAGCGAGGCGATGTTCGGCTTCGGCGCGATCGTGCCGTGCGCGATGCGGTCGAGGATGCGTCCGGAGACTGTCGGGTGGGCCTCGCCGAACTTGTGGTCGGGCGTCGGCAGGCCGTAGCGCTCGGGTGAACCGGTGATTGTCTTGATCGTCTGGTGGATCATGCGCTGACGGATCTTGAAGGGGATCCGCGGGTTGTTGGGGAGCTGGTCGACCGGCCTACCGAACACATACTTGGGGATGATCCAGGCGCCTTTGCGCGCGGCCAGGTGGGTGTTGGCGGCTACGTAGGAGGACTCGACAGCGATGTCCATCGCCGAGTTGCCCATGCCAAGGATCACAACGTCCTTGCCGGCGAAGATCGAGTTGTCCACGTAGGCGTGGGCGTGCATCTGCGTGCCCTCGAACGCGTCCGTGCCCGGGAAGGCCGGTTCGGGCCAGCGCGGGTCCCAGTGATGGCCGTTGGCGACGAGCAGCGCGTCGTAGGAGCGCGTCTCCCCCGTGTCGAGCGCGATCTCCCACACCCCATCCTCGCGCTTGCCGGCGTGCTCGACAGATGTCTCGAACGTGATGTGCTCGCGCAGGCCGAAGTGGTCGACGTAGTTGTCGAAGTACTCCTTGATGTGCGTGTGATGTGGAAAGTCTGGATAGGACATCGGCATCGGGTAGTCCGCATAGGCCATCCGCTCGCGCGAGACGTTGATGAACAGGTCGCGGTAGGCGGCCGACATGCCGTTGCGGTTGCCGAACACCCAGTTGCCCCCGACCTGATCGGACTTCTCGAAGCAGTCGAAGGAAATCCCGCGATCGAGCAGCGCCTTCGCAGTCGCGATCCCCGAAGACCCCGCGCCGATGATGCAGGCCCGCGGAAGGCGATTCGAAGACGCCTGTCCGTCAGCCCAAGCTGGACTGCCGTTGCTCAACCCACGTGTCCATTGTCGGAGGGCTTGGCCACGCAGCCAGCTTAGCGCCGAGGACCCGGCTGGTCGACCGGCACACCCGGCCCGACATGCTGAGGCGGGCCCTCGGGGCCTTCGCCCGCGTCGGCGTGGCCGGCGAGACTTGTGTCCTCTGGCAGGGCGCCGTTGACTGAGCCATTGCGCAAACCGGCCAGGTAGCGATCGACCATCCGCGCGCACTGGCGCCCCTCGTTGATGGCCCACACGATCAGGGACTGCCCGCGGCGCGCGTCGCCGGCGGCGAACACGCCCTCGACCGAGGTCGTGTAGGGCTTGACCGCCTTCACGTTGCCGCGCGTGTCCTTCTCGACGCCGAGCTGGTCGAGCAAGGGGTGCTCGGGATGCAGGAAGCCCATCGCGAGCAAGACGAGCTGGGCGGGCAGCTCGCGCTCCGTGCCCGGCACCAGCGCAAACGGCGGCGCAGGCTCGGCGCCCGCGATGTGAAGCGCCGCGACGTTGCCGCGCTCGTCGCCGGAGAAGTGAGTGGTGGTGACCGAGTAGTCCTGCTCGCCGACGCCCGCCGTCTTCGCCTCCTCCATCGCGTAGGAGAGGCGGTACTTGAGCGGCCACTCGGGCCACGGCGTGCGCTCGTCGGGCCTGTGCGAGGGCGGCTCGGGCAAGAGCTCGAGTTGGACGATCGAGGCGGCGCCCTCGCGCAGCGCGTTGCCGATGCAGTCGGCGCCGGTGTCGCCGCCGCCGATCACGACGACATCCTTTCCGGCCGCGCTGATCTGGACCCCCTCCGCGGGCTGGGAAGCGGTCGGCTCGGGGCCATCCTCGCGGGCAACCCAGCGGTTGCGCTGGTAGAGGTAGTCCATCGCGA
>DASUDH010000040.1:0-3744 GCA_036275675.1 Solirubrobacteraceae bacterium
AGATCAGCTGCTGCGCCTGAACTTCCGCCTCGACGGCCCACCACCCGCCGCCCGTGAGCGGCGCCGCTCACGCCGTCGCTCACGCACATGACACGTACCCGCTCAACAGCCACGCGGCGCAGAGGGCTGCGCCTGAGCACCCTGCGCGAGCGCCGACGCCTGTACCTGACGGCACGCCTGATAGTGAAGCGTCACTACGCCCAGCCGCTGACACTCACCCTGCTCGCCAAGACGCTCGCGAGCTCCCCCCGCCAGCTACAGCGCGCCTACACCCAATTCGGTGAGCAGAGCTTCCGCGAAGACCTCCAGGCAAGACGCATGGCAGCCGCAACCGAACTGCTCGCCACCACCGCGATCCCGGTAGTCGAGGTAGCACGCCGGGTCGGCTACAGCAAGGGATCGCACTTCGCGCAGGTGTTCCGCGCCACGCACGACATCACGCCCGCGGCCTACCGCACGGGCCAGCACCAACCAACCCCGGGAGCACACCCGCTCCCACCTGGAAAGCAAACGAGGAGCCTGACATGAGCACAATGGTGAAAATCCCCGCAGCCGTAGTGGGCTACCTGCGCGAAAGCGCGTGCGGCGAGCTTGATGACGCAAGCGACGCGTTCACCAAAACCATCCGCGTCGGTTCACCCACCCCGCAGCCGTTCATCGAGCACCGCGGATACTTCAACGCCGTCTGCGCCCTGCTTGACGAGCTCGGCTGGCTCCCCACCGAGCCACCAGCCGACATCGAGATCAACCTCGGGGAGCATCAAACCGTGCTGCTCACAGTCACCCGTGAAGCCCGCGAAGCAGCCGAGCACGCATACAAAGAAATCGAAAAGGTGAAAGACCCCGGCAAGCGCCAACAACTCACAGAGCGCACCCACGCCCTGCGCAACTTCACACTCACCGTCGAGACGCAGGCACGCCGGTTGAGCTATGACCCCGGCCCCACGCGGGTCCGTACTGTCGAAGACCTCGGCGCCGCGATCAACGCTTGCCTCAAGGAGTACGAGCTCACCGCCGAGGAAATGGCGGAGGTCAGCACGATCGACCCCGTCGACCCAGACGCCATCCGTGCGCTTGAGCACGGAGAGAGCAAGATCACCCTGAAGCAGACCCTGCGGCTGCTGAACATGCTCGGCCTCAACGTCGATCTGAGCCGCCGCCAGCCCACACCAGCGCAAACACGCAGACACCGCACCCCGCCGCTGCTGCTGCGCGCCTGGATACAGCCCCCGTTGCGCAGCGGCTTGATCACGGTGCTCGCGATTGCCGCGCAGGGCATCTCCGCCAACGCCGCATTCCCCGACCGCGAGCAGCACCCCGACTGGTACTCCGATCCACGCAGGAACCTGGAAGCTGCCTGCGCGGTGCTCGACGTGATCGGCTGGGCCGACACTGAGCAGGGCACCGACATCGAGATCGACCTGCACGAGCACCACGGGGCTCTCGAGGAAGCGCTCGAAAGCGTCCTGCGCACCGCCGAGAGCGACCTCAACGAAGCCGACACCGTAGACGCCGAGCGCATCGCGGAGGGTCAGGCCCCCCAGAAGCAGGCCACGGTCGAGCGCGTCCAGGCGCTGCGCGAGTATGCCGCCAGCGCCAAAGCACAAATCCAGGCACTGAAGGCAAGCCAACGGTGAGCAGGCCGATCGCGCGGCATCCTCACCCCACGGTGTCGTCCGCCTCGATTTGGGCGACCATGAGCACGTAGCCGTCGGGGTCGGTGATCCGCATCTCGTGTCGCGGGCCGGGGCTGCCGTCCTCGATCGCGCCGGCCTCGATGCCAGCGGCGAGAAGCTGCTCGCGGAGCGCCGAGAGGTCGCTTGAGTAGAGGTAGAACAGGACGCCTTGGCGCTCATGGTCGATCAGGTCTGTTGTGCTCTCGAGCATCAGTTCCGCCCCGTCGCTCTCGAGCGCGGCCCAAGACATTCGATCGCGGTACTTGAACACGCTCTGCACGGTGAAACCGAGATGGTGGTAGAAGCCGACCGAGCGTTCCACGTCAGTCACTTTGACGAACGGGACCAGCCGGTTGACGCGCTGCTTGGGAGGCTCGGCCACCGCATCGGGCGGCTGCACTGCGGAGATTGCCGGGGCGTCAGGGGCGTTGCCGGTCTGTGCGTAGGTCGTAGCGGCGGCGCGGTCGGCGCAGCCCTTCAGCTCGGTGGTTTTGCCGTCGCTGATCGTGACGACCATGTAGGCGATACCGTCATCGAGCGGCCGGTTCCTCGTGTGGGATGGCTGCTCGGGGCGGAACGCGACGAGCACGCGAGGGCCGGTCTGGGTCGCCTCTTCAATGCTGCCCCGCAGGCGCCCAGCGAGGTTGCGGCTCATCACTTCGATGATCGTGCTGGCACCCTCGCAGTTCGTCGGTCCTTCCTCGACCGATCGCCACACTGCGTCCTCGGCCAGCGTGTTCTCGAGGACGGCGAAGTCACCCCCGGTCATCGCCTCCCAGGCGCGGTGCAGCAGCGCGATCTCTGGGCTGTCACTCACCGTGGCCATCTCGCTCAGCTCCTCTCGTACAAGGATTGGCCGCTCGAACTGTCGGCGATTGGTTGCGCTCGGTGGTGAGGCATGACCGCCTCGGCTGCCTCGTCCGGCGTCAGGTCAGGGTAGAGCACCCTCACGAGCAGGATCGCGCAAACGCAGCCGACGAGCTGGGCCACGATGTAGCCGGGCACGGACGCGGGCGCGATTCCGGCGAAGGTGTTGGAGAACATGCGCCCGACGCTGATCGCCGGGTTGGCGAAGCTGGCCGAGCTGATGAAGAAGTATGCGGCGCCGATGTACGCGCCGACGGCGGCAGGAGCGATGTGTGCGCGTTTCGTGCGCGCGAGCGAGAAGATCACAAGCAGCAGCCCCGCGGTGGCGATGACCTCGGAGAACAAGTGTGCGGGCGTGGCGCGGTGGTGCGTGGAGATGCTGATCGCCGCCAGCGAAAACATGCCATTGGCCACAACCGCGCCGAGGATGCAGCCAGCTACCTGTGCGGGTATGTAGGCGAGCGCATCGCGCCAACTGATCCCCTTGAAGGTTGCGTCGGCGAGTGAGACGACCGGGTTGAAGTGCCCGCCAGATACCGGGCCGAACATGAGGATGATCGTGAACAAGCCGGCTGCGGTGGCAGCGGCGTTCTCAAACAGCTGGAGGCCAACATCAGTCGGGGAGAGCGTCTGTGCCGCGATGCCCGAGCCGATCACGAGCGCAGCGAGGAACGCGGAGCCAAGCAGCTCGGCGAGCAGACGGCGGGCGAGCGGAGGCGTGTCACTCATGCCGCCACCAAGAGCTTGTCTGCGAACTCACCAGGTAGGCCGGCCGCGCGAATCTCGGCGGCGACCGTATCGGTGTCGTACTCCACCCGCTCGATACTCACGGTCACGCTGTCGGCGCTCGGGGTCAGGACGGCGAACGCGCCGCGCGGGTCGCCGTCCTTGGGCTTGCCGACCGAACCACAGTTGACGAACAGCACCCCACCGTACTCGTGGACCCAAGGCCTGTGCGTGTGGCCGAACACGAGCACGGGGTCGCTCTCGGGCGCCGCGAGCCTTTCATACAAACTGGCCGGCTTGTCCTCGAACAGATACTCGTTGACCTTCCGGGGAGAGCCGTGAACAAGGTGAATATCGACGCTGCCGACCGGAAAGTGCAGGTCGAAGGGTAGGCCGCGCATGAAGTCCTTGGACTCCTGGCTCGTGTGTGCGAGCGTCCAGTCCACCGAGTGCTGCCCGAGCTCACGGTCATGCT
>DASUDH010000041.1:0-3895 GCA_036275675.1 Solirubrobacteraceae bacterium
CCGGCACCGTCATCATCTGCCAACTCTGCATCTTACGCGGCTGCAAGCGTCCGGCTGGCGTCCAGGCGGCGATCGCCAGCAGGATCGCGGCCGATGGCCACAGGCATTCAAGCCATGTGCCCGACCGGTAGGAGTCGGTGGCCGTCTGGTAGAGGTAGGTCGAATCGGCGATCGCGCTGACGAGCATCCCCGCGGCGATCAGCAGCCATACGCCGCCGGGACGCCAACCTGTGACGCCGATCGCGCCGAGCGCGAACATCATCAACAACAGGTCGCCGATCGGATAAGCCAGGGAGACGACGATCGGACTGTATGCGCTGGTGGCGCTCTCGAGGATGGGGGGAAGGATCAGCGCGGCTGCAATGCTTGCCGCTCCCAGCCCGGCGATCAGCCCGTCCAACCACATGCCGATGCGCAGATCTCGCAGGTGGCGCCTCGCAAGCAGTCCGAGTGACACATAGAAGCAGGGGTACATCGCCAGGTAGAGCGCGTCGGCTGGGGAGACGCTCCCGCCGGCTTCCCTGCTCGTGCCCTCGATTAGCACTGAGTAATACAGTTCCCCGAGGCTCCAGAACAGCAGCCCGGCGCCCATCGCCAGCCAGGCGGCGCGCTCTTCTCCGGCAATGGCGCCTCGCGCCAGCACAACCAGCGCCGAGCCGAACATAAGGACGTTGTAGACACCGTCTGCGAACAGCCCATCCAGTCCGGCGCCCCCGAAGCCGAGCGTGTTGTGGAGCGCGAGGACGCTCAACCCACCGATCAGGGAGGCCAGGAACAGAGTCGAAGGGTTGGGTCGTGCACGCATGCGTATGCGGGTCGCCAACTACATCGGCTGTGCGTGGGAAAACCCTGAACCACGGCCCATGCGTCGCCGTCCCTCCCTCGAGTGCGCAGCTTCGTCGCGGGCCGACCGCGTCGGAGGGGCCTTGGGCGGTTGCCTGCGCAGCTCAGCGGGCCAGCGAATCGCGGACGCGCCGGATGAAGTCACCCGGTCGCAGCTCGTACAGGCGCGCCCCGACGCCGAGTGCTCGTTCGCGCAGACGCTTGCGCCGCCGCTCGGTCAACGCGAGCAGCGTCTTGCTCGCAGCGGCGTCATCGCCGAACGCGTCCGGATGCTCCTCGACATAGGCGGAGAGCAGCCACAGGTCGTGCTCCTCACCGAGCAGATCCCCGAGGCGCTCGGCGCGCCGGGTGGCGCCCTGTGTTCCCTTTGCACTCGTGCCACCGAGCATGTCAAGCGCGTAGTAGAGGCTCTTGACGCGCTTGCGCCAGTCGTGCACCGCCTCCGCGTCGCGCGCGTGCTCGCGTATCACGCGGGCATAGCGGCGGCGTCCTCCTCGGTAGATGCGCCTCAGACCTGGGGCGATCGCCTCGAAGTCATGGTCGACGAGGTTCCAGCGCGACAAAGCGCGGCGCATGTCGCCGATGTCACTGAGAACGTCGTGCTCGGGCGCAGGCTCACCGGCCTCGTCGCGCTCGCGCTCCAGGCGCGTTCGCAGTTGCTCGATCCCCTCCAGCGCAAGGGCTTTGGGGTGGCGCGCTCTCAGGTGCTGGAGCGTCGCGAGCCGAACCTCCGCGTCGCGCGCTCGCGCCAGTCGCTGAGCGGCGTCGCGCAGCGACTTGTTGACATGGTCGAGCTCCTGCTCGCCGAGCTCGTCGCGCAGCAGCCGGGCGAGCGCACGCATGCGCTTGATCGTCTTGCGCGCCTCGTGCACCAGTGCGGCGTGGTCTGGCCGATGCGAGCCCGCTTTACCGCCCGGATTTGGATTGCTACTGGAAGTCATTGCGTACCACCGCCCACAGCTCAGGCTATCGCCGCGAGAATGTGAGCATGTCGAGATTGCCGGCAGCTCGATGGTGGACGGTGCGCAGCGCGCACAACCGCAAGCCAGCAACCTACCGCTGCCCCTTCTGCGGCCGTCATCTGCCGGCGCTCAGCGAACACATGCTGATCTTTCCCGAAGACGACAAAGGCCGTCGCCGTCACGCCCACACGAAGTGCGTGCTGGCGGCTCGCCGGCGGGGGGAGCTGATGCTACGTGACGAGTGGCTGCGCAGCCAGCCGCGGCCCCCATCGTTGTGGCGGCGGCTGCTGCATAGCATCACGCGCGATTGAGGCGACGCGCTCGCGCAGTCTTGCGGTGAGCCAGGCCGAGACGGGATGAGCCAGGTGCAGACGGGGTGAGCCAGGCCGAGACGCACTGCCGGCTGCGGCGGACCAGTCGCGCCAGTCCGGTTTCGGGGACCGGTCGTATCGGGTCGGTTCGAGCCCTAGCTGCCGTAGGTGTGCACGCGCTCTGGGTCGATTCGTACGATCAGGCGCTGTTCGCCTGGCTGGCGGTAGGGGTAGGACTCCTGGCCGAGGTACTTCATCGCCAGCGCGTCGATGTGCTCGTCTGCGCCGTCGGTCGTACGCTCTGCAACGCGCCCGCGGATCGCGACGTACTCGTAGGGGTTCTCCATGTTCTGCACGGTCAGCGTCACGCGCGGATCGCGTTCGAGGTTACGCGGCCAGGCACGCCCTTCGGCGGTGTTCAAGACCGGGCGTCCGTCCTGGACGTCGATCCATGTGGGCGCCGCGTGCACCGATCCGTCCGGGCGGATGGTCGACACGACGGCGAAGTTCTTCGCTTTCAGCAGTTCCTCGGCGTGGCCTACGATCGCTGGGCTCATCGGATCCCTTCCAGGTTGGGTGTGTCTCAGAAGAGAATCTACCCGCCCAGCCCACTTCAGTAGCCGGATTCCGGATTCCCCGATCCGATCGTCGACGACGGGAAGCTCCTACTGTCGGCTGAGGCCTGTTTGCGAGCTTGCGGGCGGGATCGGGTTCAGTGCCACGAGGCGACCGTTGTTCAGCTGGAAGTGCACCGTCGCCTGTCCTCCACCCGGGCAGCACAACGGGTCGTGAGCCCTATACAGGGGATAGGCAAGCGTCACTTCGGTGTCCCCCTGTCCCTCCACCTTGACGCTCGCGCTCGGCTGGCTCGTGTCGGTCCCGATGTAGCGGCCGTCTACGAAGAAGAATGCCTGCTGTCCGTAACCGTCACCAGATCCGGTACGTATTCCGACAAGCACGCGCAGGGTCTGTCCCTGGTGGTAGTCGGAGGTGTCGCTGGCGGTGAACCCGTGCGCTTTGACCAGCGCAAGCGCCCCGCTCAGGCCTTCGTCTCCCGTGCTCTGTTTGGTGAACGCCGGCGCCGTCGTCGTGCGCGTCGCTTCTCCGCCCTGTCGGCTCGTGCTCGTGCCTGTCGTCGCGGTGGTCGTCGCGGTCGGCGTCGTGTGCGCGGTCGCCGTCCCCTGTGTGGCGGTGGTCACGGGCGTGGCCGAGCTCGACACCGACACCGTCTTCGTACCCGAGCCACAGCCGCCCAGCGCGAGCGCGCCTGCCGCCAAGCCGGCGAGCAGCATCCGGGGTCGCTTGTCTGCTGTCATCGTGGCAACCATATTCGCCGTCACGCGCCCCCATCCTCGCATCGCGCTGTTCGCCACGCGCCACTTGAACCATTTAGGACGCCTGTTGCGTCACCCTTCTCGTCACATCGGATTGTCGGTTCGGGCACCGAGCACTGCCTACCAATAATTATTAGCGGCTGCTAAGCTAGAGCAGAACTGGACGCCGGCTCTGGAACATCGCCACATGACAGCCACACGCAGAAAATGGACCCTTGGAATCGTCTCCGCAGCGCTGTTCATGGTGGCGCTGCTGCTCCCGTTCCGCACCTTGCGAGCCGTCGACGTTGCGCTCGCCGCAGAGCAGCCGGCCAGCGCTAAGTCGCCGCTGGGCGCGCTGGTGGGAGACGCGGTATGAGCGTCGAGCGGTCAAGCGCCCGCCCCGCCGGCGCACCCGCTGTGCCCGCAGGGTCTCCGGTGCCGGCCGTCGCGGATCCCGCTGACG
>DASUDH010000042.1:0-3003 GCA_036275675.1 Solirubrobacteraceae bacterium
GCCCGCATGTCCGCCACGTCGAGATGCGACACATCGCCCGTGCCGTCGAACAGCGCTGTGGCGCGCTCGGGATCGTCGGTGTGGAGGTGCACCTTCAGCGTCGTGGAATCGCCGACCACGAGCACCGAGTCACCGAGTGTCTCGAGTGTCTCGGTGAAGCGCGAGGGGACGAGGTCCCGGCCGGTGACCGCGAAGTTCGTGCAAAAGCGGTAGGTGCTCGAGCTGTGCTCGGGATGGGTGATCTTAGCGGGCGCATAGTGGTCTAGCTCGGGTGGCGCGTCGCCTCGCAACGCCGCCACCACTCCGGCGAAGATCACCGTCAGCGCGTGCCCGCCCGCATCCACGACGCCCGCCTCGCGCAGAGCCGCCAACAGCTCCGGTCCGCGCTTGACCGACTCCTGGCCGACCGACACCGCGCGTTCGAGCGTGCTCGCGATCGCAAGGTCCTGCTCGCGCGGCTCGGTCGCGGGCCCGAACCTACCAGCGTCTCGGCTGTGCGCGACGTCGGCCATGATGCCGTGGGCCATCTCGCGCGCGACCGTCAGGATCGTGCCCTCGGCCGGCTCGCGCACCGACGTGTACGCGCGATCCGCGGCGTTCGCGAGCGCCGCGCCGATGAGCGTCGCATCGATCAGCTGGCCGGGACGGCTGACGAGCTCCTCGGCCGCGCCCCTTATCAACTGCGAGAGGATCACCCCCGAGTTGCCTCGCGCCCCGAGCAGCGCCGCGCGCGCCACCGACTGGACGATCTCCTCGCGCCCGATCTCGTCGATCGTCCGGGCGCAGTCGCTACCCTGCAGACGGTCGAGCTCCTCGAGCACAGCCCTGAGCGTCAGCACCATGTTGTCGCCCGTATCGCCGTCGGCGACCGGGAACACGTTCAGGTCGTTCACCTCCTCCCGGCGGGACTCCAAGTGCGCGAGCGCCCCCGCCACCGCCGCCCGGAAGCGCAGCAGATTGGTGTCCGTCACAGGGCCTTCGTGACCTTGCCTGCCTTCAGACAACGTGTGCATACATATACACGGCGGGGGGCCTTGCCGACCATGATCTTGACCTTCTGCAGATTGGGGTCGAAGCGTCGCTTGGTCGCGACCATCGAGTGACTGCGACTGTTCCCGAACGCAGGACCCTTCCCGCAGCTGTGACATACCTTGGCCATGAACGTCAGCAGTCTAGCCGCTCTCGCAGCTCCTCAACCGCACGAGGGTCATTGGCCTGTGCCATGGGCGAGCGCCGCCTGCTCGGACCCGCTCTGCAGCTCGACCCGCAACGCGGCCATCCTCAGCACCGCTTCTGCCGCGTGACGACCCTGGTCGCGCTTGCCCCCTCCGGCGCGGGCGAGCGCCTGCTCCATCGTCGCGCACGTCAGCACGCCGAACGCGCACGGCACGCCCGTGCTGAGCGCCACCTGCTGGATCCCACGGGCAGCCTCGGCGCAAACGTAGTCGTAGTGGTCGGTCTCACCGCGGATCACGGCGCCGAGGCACACCACACCCGCGAAGCGCCCGGACCTCGCGGCGTAGCTCGCGGCGAGTGGAAGCTCGAACGCGCCGGGCACGTCAAACACCTCGACATCGGTGTGCCCGGCCTGCGCGAACGCGTCGAGCGCCCCAGCGAGCAGGCGCTCGGCGAGAGCCTCGTAGAAGCGCCCGATCGCGATCGCATAGCGCGCGCTCACCGCCCCCCCTCCGGTACAGCCGGGTCGCGGCCCCCCGAGCCGGGCGACCGGCCCGGCGATCGGGCCGCGTCGCGGGTGCGCTCGGCGTGCAGCAGCTCCGCGTCGAGGTTGAGGCCCTGGTGGTGCAGGATGTGGCCCATCCGCTGCGCCTTCGTGCGCAGGTACGCCTCGTTGTGCTCGTTCGGCGCGTGCTCGATCGGGATCTGCGCGCTGACAGACAGCCCGTAGCCCTCCAGGCCCCTGATCTTCTTCGGGTTGTTCGTGAGGATCCGGATCGAGCTGAGGCCGAGATCCACGAGGATCTGCGCGCCGATCCCGTAGTCGCGCAGGTCAGCCGGCAGGCCCAGGCGCTCGTTCGCCTCGACCGTGTCCAGTCCGTCCTCCTGCAGCCGGTAGGCACGCAGCTTGTTGAGCAGGCCGATGCCTCTGCCCTCCTGGGATAGGTACAGCAGCACCCCCTCCCCCTCGCGCTCGATCATCCACAGCGCCGAGGCGAGCTGCTCGCCGCAGTCGCAGCGCAGCGAGTGGAACACGTCGCCAGTGAGGCACTCCGAGTGCACGCGCACGAGCACGTCGTCGCGACCCGACACCTCTCCCTTGACGAGCGCCACGTGGTGCTTGTCGTCAACGAGCGAGCGGTAGCCGACCGCCTCGAAGTCTCCAAAAGCCGTCGGCAGGCGCGTGGCGACGACCCGTTCCACGAGCTTGTCGTGGCGCCGGCGATAGGCGATCAGGTCGGCGACGGTGATCATCTTCAGCCCGTGACGAGCGCAGTAGTCGACCAGATCCGGAACGCGCGCCATCGTGCCGTCGTCGTTCATCACCTCGCAGATCACGCCCGCCGGGTTCAGGCCGGCGAGTCTCATGAGGTCGACGGCGGCCTCGGTCTGTCCCGCCCGCTCGAGCACGCCGCCGGCTCGACCCTTGAGCGGGAAGACATGGCCAGGCTGGACGAGATCCCGCGGCACGCTCTCGGGATCGATCGCGACCTGGATCGTGTGCGCGCGGTCGTGCGCGGAGATGCCCGTGGTGACGCCTTCGCGCGCCTCGATCGACACGGTGAACGGCGTCTCAAACGACGACTCGTTCTTGGCCGCCATGAGGTCGAGCCCAAGCTCGTCGCAACGCTCGGGCGTGAGCGAGAGGCAGATCAGCCCGCGTCCCTCCTTGGCCATGAAGTTGATCGCTTCCGGGGTGGCGAACTGAGCCGCCATCGTCAGGTCGCCCTCGTTCTCGCGATCCTCGTCGTCGACGAGGATGACCATCTTGCCGCTGCGGATCTCTTCGAGAGCCTTCTGGACGCGTTCGACGCTGCTCATTTGGCC
>DASUDH010000043.1:0-18445 GCA_036275675.1 Solirubrobacteraceae bacterium
CGCACCGACCAAGCCGTCGTGGGTGTGCAGTGCCGGTCCACCGATTGGTGATCGGAGCGATCTCCAATCGGCCAGCACGGGTGGGGGAGGATCACGAAGCGCACCGCTCGTTCACGGACGAGCTGCCGCAGTTCGCCAACCGATACGAGCACGCCGTCGATGCTGCGCAAGATGAGCACCGGCTGGGCGTCCTGGGCGATCAGGCCAACAACCGCCAGCGGGTTGGTCGCCGCGGTCTCATAGCGTGCTCCCTTGCGATGGGCGCGCAGGTAGGCGCTGAACTGGTTGCCCGAGCCGGTCGGGTTGGCATCGCTCGTGCGTTCTTCGACAAGATCGATCGAAGCCTCCGCGGGAGCGGCCAGCAGCGCGAGCGACACGACCACCGGCAACGCCACTCCTAGACGCGGCATCGTCGCGTCTCTTGCGCCCAGCGACAGCCGCCTGGGTGGCGCCAGGGAAAGGCCCGCGAGCGCCACGACCGTGGCAAGCAGGCACACCTGAGCGCCCGTGTCACTGGCACCGGACGCATGAGCCGCGAAGGCGGCGTTCACCGCCAGGCCGCCCGCGCACAGCCACGCTGCGCGCCGGGTCTGCGCGCGCGCGAGCAGATACGCGGTCGCGATCCCGAGCACCGCCGCCACCGCCGGAGACATCGCTTCCAGGTAGCGCGGCTGCAGGTGACCCATGAAGCTGAACAGCACGTAGGCCGTGGCGAGCCACACGAGCAGCGTGGCCACGAACCAGCGCACGACCCGTGCGCCCAGCGCCTGCTGCTCCGCGAGTGCGGTGCGATCGGGCCCGCGGTCGAGCAGCCACAGCACGCCCGCGGCGATCAGCAGCGCGAGCGCCGCCACCAGCTCGAGGCCGATGAGCGTCGCGTAGTGCGGCTGCCCCAGGCCCAGCAGGCGTCCGAGGCCTGGGCCGCTCGAGAAACCGAACGGCGCGACTTCGCGACTGGCGCCCGCGAGGCGTTCGATCCCGTTGAACACGAACATCGCCCGGTAGATGCTGCCGGTGTGAGAGCCCATCGGGAACGGTCGCCCGCTCAGGGGAGTCAGGGACGCCGTCAACGCCCACGCCATCGCCACGACGACCAGCACGGTCCCCGTCACGGCCGCGAGCCTGATCCGCCGGTGCGGACGAAAGGCGGCCCACCACATAAGCGCGAGCGCCGGCACGGCCACGAGCGCCTGGCCGAGCTTCACGTCGAACGCGACGCCCACGAGCGCGGCGCTCAACAGGATGTAGCGCGCTCGCCTGCTCTGCATGGCCACGACCGACGACCACAGCGCGGCGACGAGCAGCGCGCTCATGACCGAGTCCATCGTGTCGCTGCGCGAGGTGAGCACGGCGATCGGCATCACCGCGAGCGCGAGCGCGGACAGACCGCCGGCCAGCCGCCCGCACGCGCGCGCGACCGCGGCGTAGAGCAGCGCCACGGCGGCGATCCCGCCAAGCGTCTCAGGCAGCGCCAGCGCGGCGCGATTGAAGCCGAGCAGCTTCGTTGAGAGGACCTGCAGCCACAGGTCGACCGGCGGCTTGTCGATCCCGAGCTTGCCGCTCGGATCGAGCGCGCCGAAGAAGAAGTTGTGCCAGGACAGACCCATGCTGCGAACGGCGGCGTCGTAGAACGGGTTCTGGGCGTCGAGCTCGATCGCCCACAGGCGCAGCACCGCGGCGATCGCCACGATCGCGAGCGGGAGGACGCATGCACGCATGTCGAAATGGCGCGAGCTCCAGTGAGCCACCGGGGTCTCCGCGGAAGTGGGCGCGCCGCTTCGGACGGGAAGCTGTTGCAGGCGCGCCATTCGCGCCAGCGTACTGGTGCGTTCGCCCGCGCGGCGCGTCGACTCTGTATCGGCGAACTCCCGCCGCGAACCCGCCTTGGCCTCTCACGCGGGTCGAACCAGCCATGGTCTCCAACGCGAGCACGTCCCCCGCGTCCTCTGGAACACTGGGATCGTGATCTCGCGCGAAGATGCAGTCGCGGCCCTGTCGGCCAACGAGTTCGATCTCGTCGTGGTCGGCGGCGGGATCACCGGCGCCGGTGTGGCGCTGGATGCGGCTACGCGCGGCTACAGCGTCGCGCTCGTCGAGCGCGCCGACTTCGCGTCGGGAACCTCCAGCCGCTCTAGCAAGCTCGTCCACGGTGGGCTGCGCTACCTGCAGCACTTCGATCTCGGACTCGTCCGTGAGGCCCTGCTCGAGCGTCAGCTCATGGTGGCGCTCGCGCCCCATCTGGTGCACCCGCTGCCGCTCGTCGTGCCCGCCTTCGACGGCGCTCGTCCGGACCGGCTGATGGGGGTCGGGTTGAACCTCTACCACGTCATGTCTGTCGACCGCGAGCGCTTGCGCTCGCGCCGCTCGCGTCGCACCCAAAGGGCACAGGACGGACGTGGCGAGCAGGCGCCGGGCGAGTCCGCGAGCGCCGGACTGACGGCCGTGCTCGAGGAGGGGGAGTCGTGGAGTCCCGAGCGCCATCGCGTCATCTCCGGCGAGGACGTGATCGAGCTACTGCCGGCGCTGGCCGTGCGCGAGCCGACGAGCGGCTACCTCTTCTATGACTGCCAGACAGACGACGCGCGTCTGGTGCTCACTGTGCTCGGCGAGGCCGAGCGCTTCGGCGCCGTGTGCGCCAATCGCGTCTACGCGACCGCGCTGCTACAGCGTGACGGGCGGGCCAGCGGCGTGCAGGTGCGCGACGAGGAGAGCGGCGGACGCTTCGACGTGCGAGCCGGGAACGTGGTCAATGCGACCGGAGTGTGGGCCGACGAGCTGCGTCCGCAGGAGCTGCACGACGAGGCCGAGCTGCCGGTTATAAGGCCGAGCCGCGGAACCCACGTGACCCTGCGCCACGAGGACCTGCCGCTCGTCGGAGGCGCGATCGTGCCCGCCGGCGCGGGCAGGACGATCTTCGCGCTGCCATGGCTCGGGCGCACGCTCGTCGGCACGACCGATAACGACTACGAGGGCTCGCTCGACCACGTGCGCCCCTCCGGCGAGGACGTCGACTACCTGCTGACGGCCGTCAACGAGTTCTTCGCGACGAATCTCGCTCGCGGCGATCTCGCCGGCGCCTATGCCGGCGTGCGTCCGCTGATCTCGACAGGCGATACGAAGAAATCGGTGGACATCTCCCGCAAGGCCGAGCTGTATGAGACGTCGAGCGGGATGATCACGATCACGGGCGGCAAGCTCACCACATGGCGGCGTATGGCCAAGATGACCGTGGACCGTCTCGTCGAGCGCGAAGCGCGCGACGCTCCCTGCCGTACCGCCGAGATCCCGCTCGGACAGGCCGTGGCGGTCGGCGAGCTGCCGGTCGTGGACGGGGTCGCAGAGCAAGCGCGGGTCGCGCTCGCGACTCGCTACGGCTACGGGGCCCACGACGTGCTCGCCCTGATCGCCGAGAGCGCTGAGCTGGCCCAGCCGATCGTCCCGGGACTCCCCGACCTGATGGCCGAGGTCGTCATCGCCGCCCGCCGCGAGCAGGCGCGCAGCGTGGGCGACGTGCTGTTGCGGCGCACGCGCCTCGGCCTGATCGCGGCTCGCGAGCTGTGCGGGGAACCGCTCGGGGCCTCGCGTGTCGAGGCGGTCGCCGCCCTGCTGGCCGGAGAGCTCGACTGGAGCTCGAAACGGACCACCGCTGAGGTCGAACGGTTCGCGGAGGAGGCTCGGCTGGAGGGTATTCTCGTCGGAGACGTCGCGTGACGACGGCCGCTCCGACGTATCGCCTCACGGCTGCCGACCGGGTGCTGGAGCTCGGTAGGAGGCCGTGGTTGATGGGCGTGGTCAACGCGTCTCCCGACTCGTTCAGCGACGGGGGTCGCTACGCGACGCTCGACGAGCGCGTCGATCTCGCCGCCGAGCTGGTCGGCGCGGGAGCCGACATCCTCGACATAGGCGGCGAGTCGGCGAGCACCGGCCGGCCGCCCGTCGAGGTCGGACGGGAGATCGAGCGCGTCGTGCCCCTGATCGAGCGTGTGGTCGCAGAGCTCGGCGCGATCGTCTCCGTCGACACGTACAAGCCGGAGGTCGCCCGAGAGGCCATTGTGGCGGGCGCGTCGATCGTCAACGACGTCAGCGGGTTGCACGACCCCGAGCTGGCCGAAGTGTGCGCGCAAACCGGCGCCGCGCTTATCGTGATGCACACGCGCGCGGCCCCCAAGCAGCGCATGCAGGACCCCGACCTCTACGACGAGGTCACCCAGGACGTGCTCTCCTTCCTGCGGGGGCGCATCGCGGTCGCGCTGCAGGCGGGTGTCCTCCGCGAGCAGCTGGTTGTCGACCCCGGCCCGGATTTCGCGAAGACGCCCGCTCAGACCGTCGAGTCGCTTGCGAACGTCTCGCGCCTGCACGCGCTCGGGCGTCCGCTGCTGATGGCGATCTCGCGTAAGGATTTCATCGGGGCGCTCACCGGCCGCGCGCCGCGCGAGCGCCTCGCGGGCACGCTCGCCGCGCTCGCGCACGGAGTGGACGCGGGAGCGCACATCTTTCGCATGCACGACATCGCCGCCGCTTCCGACTTTCTCAGGGTGAGGGCGGCGCTTGCCGGCGAGCTTGCGCCGAACAGGGATCTTGCGCTCGCCGAGGAACTGCGGCACGATCGACCTATCGCCGACGCCGCCGCCGAGTCCTCGCCCGTCCCCGATCTCTGAACGCGGAGCCGGCATGCAGGCTAGGGTGTCGTGCGCACGCGGGTGCCGGCCGCTGTCCAACGCGGCCGGGCGCCAACCGCCCAAACCACTATGAAGGAGACAATCACATGACAGTTCTGGACCGCTCTGAGCTCCAGGCGAGCTCCATCGCCGACCTGCACCTGATCGCCGACCAGCTCGGACTCGAGGGGTTCAGGCGGCTGCGCAAGGCTGACTTGATCGACGCGATCCTCGGCGATGGAGGAGAGGGCGATCGCGAGGCGGACAGCGGCGCCTCCGGCGAGGCGCCCGCGCGTCGCGAGGGTTCGCGCCGCCCCCGCCCCACGCGCTCGCGGCGCGGGGGCTCCTCGGCAAAGCCCTCCAGCGGCGAGGACAAGGAGAGCGCGCGGACTCTCGCCGACAGCGCCCCAGCCGCTCCGCGCGGCCGCGGTCGCGCAGAGCGCGAGCGGCCGGATGAGCCGGAGCGCGTCGCCGAGGGAGTCGTCGAGGTCCTCGGCAACGGCTCGGCGTTCCTGCGCGTGCAACCGCCGGAGCCGTCCGACATGGACGTGTACGTCTCCGCTGCTCAGGTCCGTCGCTGCGAGCTGGTGTCAGGCGATCGCGTGACCGGACCGGTCCGTACCCCCAGGCGCTCGGAGCGCTACCCGTCGCTCGTCCGGATCGACACGATCAATGGCGAGCCGGCCGCTTCGGTGGCCGAGGGCACGCGCTATGACGAGCTGTCGGTCTCCTACCCGAGCGAGCGGCTCTCGTTCGACTCTGAGGACCCGACGCTGAAGGCGATCGAGTGGCTCACGCCGCTCGGCCGCGGGTCACGGGCCGTGATCGTGGGCGCCGCGCGCTCGGGCAAGACCGAGACGCTGCGCCGCATCCTCGCTGCGCTCGCCGGCCGCGAGGGACTCGAGCTGACGCTCGTGCTCGCCGGTGTCCGCCCCGAGGAGGTCGCCGAATGGCAGCAGGGTCCGGTCGCTCCCGCCGCGACGCTCAGCTTCGCAGCGTCCCCCGACGCTCAGGGACAGGCGGTCGAGGCGGTCGTCGAGACCGCCAAGCGGATCGCCGCGCGCGGCGGCAACACGGTTGTGCTGATCGACGGCCTCGACGGGGTGCACCCCCACACCGCTCGCAAGGCGCTCGCCGCCGCTCGCAACCTGACCGGCGGCGGCTCGCTGACGGTGATCGCGACCGCCGCGCGCCCGTTCGGCGGCGAGACGGCCGTGATCGCGCTCGACGTCGCCCGCACCAGCACCGGCCGGCTGCCGGCGCTCGATCTGGTGGGCAGCGGCGCGCTCAAGCCGGAGCTGCTGGTCGGAGAGGACGGCGCCGAGGCGATCACCCGCGCTCGCGCGGCCGCGGCCGCGGCATGAGACGAAGGACGCTCTAGCGGCGGTAGGCTACGCGGCCCCACGATGGCTCGGGGGCCAGCTCGATCGGCTCGCCGGTGCGATCGTGCTGCACGTAAACGAAGCTCCCGGTCTCCTCCACGAACGCGAACGTCAGCTCGCCCTCGTTGACGCGCTGATCGAGCCAGGCGCTGCGGAACACAAGGCGGCGCAACCAGTGCACGAGCGAGCGCTCCGCCGGTCCGACGATCTCAGGCCAGCAGTCGTTGACGTGCTCGCCGAGCGCGGAGGCGGGATCCTGGATGTCTCCGTTGACCGCCAGGTTGACGAGGTCCTCGAGCTCGTCCTCGCCGAGACGCCCGCCGACGAAGCCGAGCTTGATCGCCGCCTGCTCGCAGCGTTCGCCGAAGTCGCGTTCGTTGAAGGTGAAGCGCAGGTCGCCGTATTCGAGGACGAAGTCCTCGCCTGAGTTGTAGTTGCCGCGACGTGTCCTGTCCATCGATGAGTGCTCGGAGGGGGAGTGGGTTGGGCGCCAGGAGTCTTATCGGCTCCAGGGCGTCGAGATCATATGTCTGCCTCCTGCTCGGCCGCTGTACCTGCACGCGATATTGCATTCAGGCGATCCGAACTATGGGGTGGGGATGACGGGGAGCGTGCCCGCGCGGCGCCAGTTGGGCCCGAGCTGACTAGCGGCGTCTTCGATGCAGCGGGCCGCGTCTATACGCTCCGAGTAGATGGCACGCCTCACCGAGCATGGGCTGCGCCGGTCGGTCGGGGTTCCCGGCCTGTTCGCGACCGCCTACGGCAACGTCGGCTCCTCGATCTACTACGCGCTCGGGCTCGTGGCGGCGCACGCGCTGGGGCTCACCCCGGTGGTGTTCATGTTTGCCGGTGGGCTGTTCGTGCTCACGGCCAAGACCTACGCCGAGGGCGCCGCGATGTTCCCCGAAGCCGGCGGCTCCTCGTCGTTCGCGCGCCACGCCTTCAACGACGTCGTCTCGTTCTTCGCCGGCTGGGCACTGAGCCTCGACTACATCATCACGATCGCGATCTCCGCGTTCTTCGTGCCGCACTACCTCGGCGCCTTTTTCCCCGCCCTCACACACAACCCTGGCGACATCATCGGCGGCCTCGTCACGATCGCGCTGCTGGCCGCGTTGAACATCCGCGGCCTGGGGGAGTCGGCCAAGCTCAACCTGCTGCTCGCGATCGCCGACCTGTGCACCCAGACCCTGCTGGTCGGGTTGGGCTTCGTGCTCGTGCTCAAGCCCTCGCTGCTCGTCAGTCAGGTGCACCTCGGGATCGCCCCGAGCTGGACGCAGTTGATCTTCGCTCTGTCGGTGGCGATGGTCGCCTACACGGGGATCGAGACCGTCTCCAACATGGCCGAGGAGGCAAAGGACCCTGGCCACGACATTCCTCGGTCGGTCAATCTCGTACTGATGGCGGTGCTCGGCATCTACGCCGGCATCTCGGTCGTGGCGCTGTCGGCGCTGCCGGTGGTGCACCACGCCGGCCACTACACCACCGAACTGAGCACGGTCTATGAAAACGACCCGGTGCTGGGCATCGTCAAGCATCTCGGCCTTCACGGCACGACGCTCACGCTGGCGCAGGACTATGTCGGCGTGCTCGCGGCCACGATCCTGTTCATCGCCACGAACGCCGGCCTGATCGGGATCTCGCGCCTGTCGTGGTCGCTGGCCGAGCACCGCCAGCTTCCCAGCCTCTTCTCGCAGCTGCACCCGCGGTACCGCACGCCGTGGTTCACGATCGTGTTCTTCTCGATCCTCGCGGGTGTGCTGATCCTGCCCGGCGAAACCACGCTGCTGGGCAACCTCTACTCGTTCGGGGCGATGCTGTCGTTCACGACCGCCCACGTCTCGGTGGTGGCGCTGCGCCTCAGGGACCCCGAGCGCGAGCGTCCGTACCGGATGCCGTGGAACGTGCGCATCCGCGGACGCCCGATCTCGCTGATGGCCGTGCTCGGAGCGATCGGCACGTTTGGCGCCTGGTGCGCGGTCGTCGCTCTGCACCCGGAGGCGCGCACGATCGGGATCCCTTGGATGCTCGCGGGGATGGCGGGTTATTTCGTGTACCGCCGCCGTCAGGGTCTCGATCCGCGCAGGTCCTACCGCATCGAGCGACCGGAGCGTCCGGCTGACTTCCAGGCGCTCGGCTATCGCACGGCGCTCGTGCCGATCTTCGGCGGAGACGTCAGCGCGAGCGCCCTGTCGAGTGCGGCGAAGCTGATCGGCGAGGACGGCGTGGTGTATGCGGTGTTCGTGCTGCCGGTGCCCAGTCAGCTATCGCTCGAGGCGGGGCTCGAGGACGAGGAGGCCCAGGGTCGCTCTGCCCTCGAGAGCGCGCGCATTAAGGCTCGCAGGTCGAACATCAAGATCCGCACGGGATTGATTCGCACGCGCAACCCGGGCGCGGCCCTCGTCGAAGAGGCCAAGCGCGTCGACGCAGACGTGATCTACTGGTCGACGATCCACGCCCCCGTCGGCGAGCAGCGAATTGGCCCGACCGCCGCCTACCTGCTCAGCAAGCGCCCGTGCAGAGTCATCATCGAGAGCGAGAACCGGCCGTCGGCGCCACGCGAGGGCAGCGAGCGGGCGCCACTCAGCGGCGCCCCCGCCTGACCATTCGGATCGCACCTGCCCGCGGCAGTCGAAGGTCAACCGTCTCAGCCTGTCGGTACTGTCGGCGCAAGGCCGAGCACGAGCCGGAAGCGTGTCACCCCGGATTGGGTGACTGCCCCCGCCGTCAACGTACCGAGCGACTTCAGGTAGGGAACAAGGTTCGACACCCCGGGGCTCTGGGTCAGGCCGATGCTTTCCAGGAAGCCGAGCAGGGTCGGGAATTCGACGATCAGGCTCGGTTCGATGCCCTCTCCGAGCGCCGCGGCGGAGCTGCCGTAGGGGGCCGACCCCGACAGCGTGCTCGACTGGGTCAGCGCGCCTTGGACGGATGCCTGTCCGAGCCCGAGCACGAACTTGCCCTGGCCGTCGGCGATGAAGATGACCGCCGGGAAGCCCTGCAGCCTGACGCTCGCCGCCGCGTCGGTCCCCGGGATGGAGGCGCTGCTCACGGTCGCGCCGGCGCTGCGCATCAGGTTCGCGAGTTTGCCGACCGCCGCACGCGAGGCCGCAGGATCCTTCGAGGCGATCACGAGCGCTGCTTGGAGGTTGAACAATCCAGTGCCGCTCACGAACATCCCGGCGGAGCCTGCCCAACTGCCGAAATCCTGTTGCAGTTTCGCGCTCGGCGAGCCGAGCGCGCCGAAGAGCTTTTCGATGCTCGCTCCACCGAGCGAGGCGAACACGGTCGACGTGCCGAGCGACGCAACGCCGCGTAGCAGCGCGAGCGCACGAGGAAGATTGGCGCCCGTGTTCGCCACGCCTGCGGCGAGCCACGCGCCTGCGGGCAGCTCGCCGAGGGCTTGGGCGCCTTCCTGGCCGAACAGTGGGGTGGACCCGCTGGCGGAGTGGACTTCGCCTTGCAGCGAGATCGAGTTGGCGGTAGGCGTTACAGACACCGACGCCGACTGTGAGCCCGCGAACAGCTGACCGAGCAGCGACAGACCGAGCAGCGACACGCCCTGGCTTGTGGCGCCGCCGGAGCCGTGGACAGCCTTGAGCAGCGCTTCCGGCTGGACGTAGGCGCTCGCGATCGCGTCCGCGGGTGGCTTGGCGTAACCGGGGGCGGTCGTGACGGCGGCGCCTCCCAGCGAGGTGTCGATCACGCTCCTCAAGCCCGATTCGCTGCCGATCACCGCGAAGCCCTTGACGATGCCCTCGGCGACTCCGCTCGCGGACACTTGGTAGGAGACGCCTCGGTAGCTGGCCGCGTGCGCCTGCTGCTCGCGCGCGCGCTGCGCCAGGAACGAGCGAGCGCCCGTGAGGTCGGAAGCGTCGAGCACGATCGCTCCCTGGGCTCCCTTGGAGCCGAATGCTCCCGCTCCGAGCGACGACAAGCCGCTCGTCAGGCCCCCTTCGAGCAGCGCCTGGGGGGAGGTTGCGCTCCGAGGCAGCTTGCTCGTGTCGAGCGAAGTGATGAATACGCCTGTGCGATCTCCGACCCACGGCTCTATGTCGCGCTTGAATTCGAGATGACTGCCTTCGCTCGAGAGCAGCCCCTGGGCCAGGCTGCCGTAGGGTTCGGCCAGATGTGTGAGCGTCTTCGCGACTGAGGACGCGACGCCCTTGGCGCCGCCGCTCGGCTTGATCGTGATGCTCGCATAGAGCGGCGCCGAGGCCGGCGTGACGGTGGCCGGGTCGGCGTTGCCGGCGGAGCCTGAGGACCCGCATCCCGCGAGCACCGTTCCCGCCGCGATCAGGGTCGGCGCGAGGCAATGGAAGAGGAGCGGGCGCAGGCGCCTGGCACGCGGGCCGCGGCGAGTGTGCGAGGGAGTCGTGGCAGGAGGCAATGCGTTCCTTTCTCTGGACTGAGTTAGGTCAGAGATGTTGCAACGAACGTTACACGCGCCGTCGTTGCACGTCCGCGTGCAGTTCAAGGGCGCCTCGAAGGGCGTGTCTCCTATCGCCGAAACTCTGGCTGAGCAGGGTTTTTGTGCGTTTTTGGGGAATGGAGAGCACATTGTGGGAGAAAATGTGCAATTGGGGTTGCGTTGTGGGGGAAAGTGGGGTAAGTTCGCGGTAGCGAGCCGGGGTGGAGGAGCTCCTCCCACTCCTCCACCCCGGCCCGATCAAATTGAGATTGGAGCCCTGACGTGGCCTTTCGCGGGACCTTCGACCACACGCTCGACGCGAAGAATCGGCTGACGGTTCCGGCTCGCTACCGCGCCGCGCTGTCCGAGGGCGTGGTGCTCGCGATGCCAGTCGATCTGAAGCCGTACGTCGGCGTGTGGCGCCCGCAGGACTACGAGCGCTACACCGAGCGCTCGCTCGCCGAGCTCCCGTCGCTCTCCTCGAGGCTGACCGAGCTCGAGCGCTTCTTCTACGGGAGCTCCCACGACAGCGACCTCGACGCCGCAGGGCGGATCATGGTCCCGGGCTTCCTTGGCGAGCACGCCAGGCTGAGCAAGGAGGTCGTCGTCGTGGGCGCCGGCGACCGTCTGGAGCTGTGGGATCGCAGCGCCTGGATTGAGCACCGACCGGCGCTGCTCGGCAGCGTCGCAGAGATCACCGCGCGCGTTGACCATCCTGCTTGACATGACCGCCGCGCACATCCCGGTGCTCGCCGAGGAGCTGCTCGAGCTGCTCGACCCGCAGCCCGGCCAGATCGCGATTGACTGCACGTTCGGGGGCGGGGGACACGCGCGCATGGTCGCCGAGCGCCTCGGCCCGCGGGGAACGCTCGTCGCGATCGACCGCGACCCGCTCGCCGAGGAGCGCTTCATGGAGCTCGCCGAGGAGATCTCCTGCTCGATGCGCTTTGTGCGCGGCGGCTACGCCGAGGCGCTGGAGATGCTCGCGCGGGAGGGATTGTGCGCCGACATCGCCTACTTCGACCTCGGGATGTCATCGATGCAGATCGATACGCGCGAGCGCGGCTTCTCCTACTCCTACGACGCGCCGCTGGACATGCGCATGGATCCGCGCCAGGAGCTCACCGCCCGCGAGATCGTGAACACGTGGGAGGAGCGCCGGCTGTCCTCGATCCTGCGCGAGCTCGGCGAAGAGCGCCACTCATCCTCGATCGCCCGTGCGATCGTGCGGCGTCGCGCGCGAGCCCCGATCGAGACGACGCTCGCGCTCGTGGATGTGATCAGCTCGGCGATCCCCACGCCCGCCCGCTTCGCCTCCGGGCATCCCGCCAAGCGCACCTTCCAAGCGCTGCGGATCGCCGCCAACGACGAGCTGGAGCAGCTGGATAAGGCGCTGCCGCTCGCCTGGGGGGTGCTGCGCGAGGGTGGCGTGCTCGCCGCGATCTCCTTCCATTCGCTGGAGGACAGGCGCGTCAAGCGCTTCCTCGTCGAGCGCGCCCAAGGCTGCATCTGCCCTCCCGACCTGCCGGTGTGCGTGTGCGGCCGCGAGCCCGAGGCGGCGCTCCTCACGCGCGGCGCGATCATGCCCTCTGCGACGGAGACGGCGCGCAATCCGCGCGCCTCCTCGGCGCGTCTGCGGGCCGCCACCAAGCTTGCAAACCCCTCGACAGACCCAGGAGGTAAGGCATGACCCCGTCGGCGACAGCCGCAGCCAGGTCGGCCCATCGCCAGGCGCCCGGCTCGCGCCGGAGTGTGGCGCGCCACCCCAGAAGGATCTCCGGTTCCGCCCGCCCTGCCGCAGTCGCCGCGGCGGTGGCGATACCGGCGCCCGGCATCGCGCTGCCTCGCGAGCGTCCGCAGCGTCCCGTGGCGCCCCGCCGGCGTCCTGCGCGCAGAGCGGCGCGCGGGTCGATGCAGGGGACGCCTGGCATAGCGCTGCGCGCGATCGATACGTTCGAGGGGATCTCCAGCAGCGCTGTGCTGGACCGGCTGATCCGCGGGCGCTTGTGGATAGGCCTGCTCGCCTTCGCGCTGATCGGGATCGTCGCGATGCAGCTGCTCGTGCTCGAGCTCAACACCGGAATAGGCCGGACGCTTGCGCGCGAGGCTCAGCTCCAACGCCAGATCGCGCAAGTGGGGGTGGAAGACTCGATGTCCTCCGGCGAAGGCCGGGTCGAGCCCCTGGCCGCAGCCGCCGGAATGACGTTCGCGCCGGCGGGATCGGTCCACTTCGTGGCGGCGAGTCCGTCTGACATCGTCCGTGCGGCCGCGGCTCTCTCCACAGCCGTCCAGGCGCCCGCGGGTGGTGTGACGGGAGCGGCTGGGACGGCGGGCGGTGAAGCGTCCACGAATTCCGCTGCCACGCAGCAGAGCGCTGTCGCCACGGGCGAAGCCACAGGGTCGGCAGAAGGCGCCGGCGCCTCGCCAGGCTCCTCCGGCGGGGGCGAAGGCAACGCCGGCTCGAATGAACCGTCGTCTGCTTCTGGCTCGCCGTCGTCTGCTTCCGGCTCGCCGTCGTCTGCTTCCGGCTCAGGTTCGAGCGCGTCCGTGCCTGGTCAGTCCGCGGTGACGTCCTCTCCCGCGACAACGCCTCCCTCCGGCGCCGGCGCGCAGGCGGCCGGCGCGTTGGCCGCCCCGTCGAGCGGGACCGCTGCCGCGGTCCCGGGGGCGAGCGGGCCCGGCGGGGGCACGCAGGCCGGGCCGCGGGAATAGCCGATGGCGGTCGTCCAACGTCGCGTGGGGCTCCTGTTCGGGCTCTTCTTTGTGCTGCTCCTCCTCGCCGGTACACGGGCTCTCTACCTCGGCGGACCCCATGGCGCTGCGCTGCGCCGCGCGGCGCGGAGCCAGCAGCTCACAAGCGAAGTGGTCCCCGCAGAGCGCGGCACGATCACCGATCGCAACGGCGTCGCGCTCGCGATCTCAGAACCCGCCCTGGAGGTCACGGCCGACCCCTATCTGATCAAGGATCCGCTCGGCGCAGCCCAGCGTCTGGCGCCACTGCTCGGTCTCACCCAGGCCCAGGTGCTCGCGAAGCTCAGCGAGCACACCGGCTTCGTGTATCTCGCGCACGCGCTCTCCTACGACAGGGCACATCAGGCGCTGGCCCTGAAGATACCGGGGATACAGGGCGCTCCGATCATGCGGCGCGTCTACCCGCGCGGGACGCTCGCGGCCCAGGTGCTCGGGATCGTCGGCACCGAAGGCCATGGACTGTCGGGCCTCGAGTACTCGCGCAACGCGACGCTCGCGGGACACGCCGGCGAGCGCCGCGTGGTGAGCGATGCGATCGGACAGCCGGTCTCGATCGCCGAACCGCGCCACGAGCAGGCGGGCGCATCGATCTCACTGACGCTTGACGCAGACATCCAGCAGCGCGCGGAAGACGTACTCAGCGCGGCCGGTCGGGTCTTCCATCCGAAGGACTCGACGGCGATCGTGATGGACCCGCGCACGGGCGCGATCCTGGCGATGGCCAACTGGCCGCAGGTGGACGCCAACCATCCCGGCGCCTCGCCCACCGAAGCGCTCCAGAACCGAGCCGTCGGCTTCGACTACGAACCGGGCTCCACATTCAAGGCCTTCACCGTCTCCGGCGCGCTTCAGGAAGGGCTCATAACCCCCAACACCGGCTTTGAAATTCCCGACAAGATCCAGGTGGCCGACCGCACCATCCACGACGACACCGAACACCCGGGCGAGTTGCTCACCACCTCGCAGATCCTCGCCCAGTCGAGCAATGTCGGAGCGATCAAGATCGGGCTCCTGGAGGGCAAGCAGAGGTTCGACGCCTGGGTGCACCGCTTCGGCTTCGGCGTGCCCACTGGCATCGACCTCCCGGGCGACGAAAGCGGCGCTACGCTGCCGCTGAGCCGCTACTCGGGCTCCTCGATGGGCAACCTGCCCATCGGTCAGGGAGAGCTCGTCACGCCTATCCAGATGGCCAGCGCATACTCGGCGATCGCCAACGGTGGAATCCTGCGCGCACCGCACATCATCGGCCGGGTCGCCGGGCATCCCCTCGCCCAAACCGCCGGGCGGCGAGTGATCTCACAGACGACGGCGGCCGAGCTCCGGAACATGTTGAAAGGCGTGCTCGCGCCGGGAGGCACCGCGAGCGAGGTCTCGATACACGGCTACGAACTGGCGGGCAAGACGGGCACCGCCAGCAAGATCGATCCGCATACCGGGGAATACTCGAAAAGCGCTTATGTCGCGTCCTTCGTCGGTTTCGCGCCGGCGTCCGACCCGAAGCTGCTGTGCGCGGTGATCATCGACGAACCGCAGACCGGCTCGATCTTCGGCGGGGTCGTGGCCGCCCCGGCATTCGGTCAGATCATGGAATTCGCGCTGCCCTACCTGGGCATCCCGCCGGGATAGGGGTCCCTCCGCCGGACCGGGAAACTAGACTCTCGTTCCTTGCCATCGCGGGGCGCAAAGCCATGAGGTTGGACGAGTTGACAGCCGCCGACGTCCCCGGGCTGCGGGCCGTCTCAGCGACCCCCGATCCGATCGAGATAGCGAGCCTCGCCTACGACAGTCGCAGCGTGCAGGACGGAACGCTGTTCTTCTGCGTCCCTGGATTCGAGCGCGACGGTCACGACTTCGCCGCGGCGGCCGCCGCGGCGGGAGCGGTGGCGCTCGTCGTGGAGCGGCCGCTTGGGCTGGGTGTCCCCGAGTTGCTGGTCGCGTCCTCGCGCGCGGCGATGGGCCCGCTCGCGGCGCGCTTCTTCGGCGAGCCGACCTCCGAGTTGCGTGTCGTTGGTGTCACGGGAACGAACGGCAAGACCACCACCGCCCATCTGGTGCGCGCTCTGCTCGAGGCAGCCGGAGAGAGTTGTGGCCTGCTCGGGACCGTCGGGTCGGTGATCGCCGGCTTGCAGCGCCCGGCGACTCGCACGACACCCGAGGCGATCGACCTGCAGGCCGACTTTCGGGCGATGCTCGACGGGGGCGAGCGTTGCTGCGCGATGGAGGTCTCCTCGCATGCGCTCGCGCTCGGGCGCTCAGGCGGTGTGCGCTTCGCCGTGGCGGTTTTCACCAACCTCACCCAGGATCACCTTGACTTCCACGACACGATGGAGGACTACTTCCAGGCCAAGCGGCTCCTGTTCGCGCCCCCCGCCCCGGCTGCGAAGCCGGGGGTCGCCGTCGTGAACGTCGACGATCCCTACGGGCGAAGGCTCGCCGCAGAGCTCGACGACGTGGTGACCTTCGCGATCGACGCGGACGCCGACTACCGCGCCCAAGACGTTCAAGTCGACCTCGCAGGCTCCCGTCTGGAGTTGCGCACTCCCGCGGGAGCGCTCTCGCTCTCACTCCCGCTCCCCGGTCGCTTCAACGTGTCAAATGCGCTCGCCGCGCTGGCCGCCGCCCACGCGCTGGGAGGCGACCTCGACACGCTCGTCGCGGCGCTCCAGCGCGGCGTGCGCATACCGGGACGCGTCGAGCCCGTCGAGGAGGGTCAAGGCTTCGCGGTGCTCGTCGACTACGCGCACACGCCCGACTCGCTGGAGAGCGTGTTGAGCGCCGCCCACGAAGTCGGGCACGGCCGCGTCATATGCGTGTTCGGCGCGGGCGGCGACCGCGATCGCGGCAAGCGCCCCCTCATGGGCGAGATCGGCGCGCGCCTCGCGGACGTCCTGCTCGTCACCTCCGACAATCCGCGCTCGGAGGACCCCGAGGCGATCATCGCCGAGATCATGGCCGGCGCGATGAGCGCGCCGCGTCCGCCCGGCGCTCCGCCCGTCGCGGCCGAGGTCGATCGGCGCGCCGCGATCGAGCGCGCGGTCGCGCTCGCGCAGGCGGGCGACGTGCTCGTGATCGCCGGCAAGGGTCACGAGCAGGGACAGGAGCTCGCGAGGGGCGTGAAGGTCCCCTTCGACGACGTAACCGTCGCTCGCGAAGCGCTCGGCGCGCGGGTCGGCTGATGGTCGCCGTAGCACGCAAGGCGCTGGGCGCGCGGGTCGGCTGATGGGCCGCATCCTGATCGGCGGCACCGCTGCCCTGCTCATCTGCATCTTCCTGAGCCCGAAGTTCATCGAGTTCCTGCGCAACCGCGAGTTCGGTCAGCACATCCGCGAGGACGGACCGCAGGGACACCATCAGAAGGCGGGCACTCCGACCATGGGCGGCGTGATCATCTTCCTCGCGGTCACGATCCCGTTCCTGATCCTCACCAACTTCGAATGGCGTTCCGTGGGGGTCTTCGGGACGGCGATCGCATGCGCGCTGCTCGGCTTCGCTGACGACTACACGAAGCTCGTCAAGCGCCGTTCGCTTGGCCTGCGAGGACGCACGAAGCTCGCGGTCACGATCGCGATCTCGCTCGGCCTGTGGCTCGTCGCGAGCCACGAGGCCCATCTTGCGAGCACGCTGCGATTGCGCTTCGTCGACTACCAGATCGATCTCGGGCTCTTCTATCCCGTGTTGATCTATCTGGTCGTCGCCGGCACCACCAACGCCGTCAACCTGACCGACGGCCTCGACGGCCTCGCGGCGGGCTGCGGCGCGATCGTGCTGCTCGCCTACGTCGGCATCACGTTCATCGCCGAAGACTCGGATCTCGCGATGCTCGCCGGCGCGCTCGTCGGCGGGTGCATCGGCTTTCTGTGGTTCAACGCGTTTCCGGCGACGATCTTCATGGGCGACACCGGGTCGCTGGGGATCGGCGGCGCGATCGCCGGACTGGCCGTGATGACCAAGACGGAGGTGCTCTTGATCCTGCTCGGCGGGATCTTCGTGATCGAGGCGCTGTCGGTCCTGATCCAGGTGATCTCCTTCCAGATGACCCGAAGGCGTGTGTTCCTGATGGCACCAATACACCATCATTTCGAGCTGCGGGCGTGGTCTGAGACGAAGATCATCCTGCGCTTCTGGATCGTCGCCGCGATCTGCTGCGCGATCGGCTTTACGATCTACCGGCAGAGCCTCGGGTGAGACCCGACCTCCCGCCCGGCCCCTATCTCGTCGTCGGTCTCGCCCGCTCCGGGATCGCCGCCTCGCTTGCACTGCGCTCGCGCGGAGAGGAGGTCGTCGGGGTGGACAGCGGCGAGCCCACGGGCTTGGACGCGCTCGCCGATGCTGGCGTCGAGCTTCACCTGCGCAGCGAGGGGCTGTCGCTGCTCGACCGTGCGGGCACGGTCGTCAAGAGCCCGGGAGTGCCGGCGCACGCTCCCGTGATTGCGCACGCGCGCTCGCGCGGCATGTGCGTCATGGGCGAGCTCGAGTTGGCATGGCGGATGCTCCCGAACGAGCTGATCGCGGTTACCGGCACGAACGGCAAGACCACGACGGTCGAGCTGATCAGCCACACCCATCGCGAGGCGGGAATCCCGGTGGCCGTCGCAGGCAATGTCGGAGCGGCGCTCAGCGGATTCGTGGGCGGGCTGGACGAGCGCGCGACCGTCGTGTGCGAGGCATCCTCGTTCCAGCTCGAAGACACGCTCGCGTTCGCCCCGGAGGCCGCCGTCCTGCTGAACCTCGCTCCCGACCACCTCGACCGCCACGGCACGATCGAGGCGTACCTGGCGGCAAAGCTGCGGGTGTTCGCCCGCCAGAGCGCCTCCGATCTGGCGGTTGTGCCGCTCGGGTTCGAGTCCGAGCGCCTGCCCGGCGCCGCGCGGCGCGTGAGCTTCGGTGACGGTCCCGGCGCGCACCTGCTCGAACGCGAGGGCGTCCTCCACTGGGAAGGGCAGCCCCTGCTCGCATGCGAGGAGCTGCGCTTGCGCGGACGCCACAACCGGGAGAACGCGATGGCCGCCGCAGCGGTCTGCCTGGCGCGCGGCCTGGACCCCGAGAGCGTGCGAGCCGGGCTGCGCGGCTTTGCGGGCGTGCCCCACCGTCTCGAGGAGGTCGCGCGCAGAGACGGGGTTCTGTTCGTCAACGACTCCAAGGCGACGAATGTCGCGAGCACGCTCGTCGCGCTCGAGGCCATGGCGGAAGCGGGCCTTGCCGCGCACCTGATCCTCGGCGGGCAGGGCAAGGGGCAGGACTTC
>DASUDH010000044.1:0-3322 GCA_036275675.1 Solirubrobacteraceae bacterium
GCCGGGGTCCAGGTCCCTTCGTACTGGGGCGTCAGCCTGTCCTTCACCAGACGCCTCACCGCCGCCCTGCCTGTCCTCATCCCCAGGGTGGCGTTCCCGCTCGGGGTCCTCGACGCTGAAAGCTTGCTCGATCGTGCTCCACACGCCGCCTCGCCGTTCGTGGGTCGCCCTCGCGATCAGCGCGAGCCCGTCGCTGGAGACACCCACGAGCGGCGAGGCGAGCGTCGAGTAGAGCGCGAGCTCATCCAGCGGGTTGGCCAGCGCCCGCAACCAGGCGAGCAGGTCGCCGACCTGCTGGTGACCCCAGAAGCCCCCCACCCCCGCGAGTGTGAGCAGCCCGTGGCGGCGCAAGGCGCTCTCGTATACGGGCAGGTCGCCGAGTGCGCGCAACAACACGACGATCTCCCCCGGTCGCGCCGCGCCGCTCGCGACGAGCTCCGCCACGCGGCCGGCGAGCAGGCGCGCTTCGGCCTGGCGCCAGGGCGTCGCATCCGGCATCCCCTCGAGATCGTCGCCGGTCGGAACGCCTTGCCAGCCGCGCTTGTCGGTGAGCAGCAACTCCACCAGTGGCTCTGCGACCGTCTCGCGTGGACGCGCGGCTGTGAGCGGCGCGAAGCGCTCGCCCATGCGCTCGGCGAAGATCCGCTCCACGGCCGCGAGGATCGCGGGGCGGCTGCGGAAGTTGCGCGTCAGCGCAAGGCTCGCTCCCCGCTTGGCCAGATGCGCGTGACGCTCGCGGAAGAGATTCACATCGGCGTGGCGAAAGCTGTAGATCGACTGCAGCCCGTCGCCGACCGTAAACAGATTGTCGCGGTCGAGCGCCGCGAGGATCTGAAGCTGGCGCGGGTTGGTGTCCTGGAACTCGTCCACCATCAGCAGCTGAAAGCGCTCGGCCCATGCCTCGCGCACGTCCGCCCGCTGTTCGAGCAGCCCGCGGGCACACAACTCCAGATCGTCGAAGTCGAGTGCTCTGCGCGCGTGCTTGCGCCGCGCGTAGGCTCCGCCGAAACGCTCCACGAGCTCACCGATCAGCGCGCACGCCTGGGCCGCGCGCCCGTCGAGCTCGGCGGTAACCGACGGCTTGTCCGCCTGCTCCCCAGGCGGCTCCTCACCAGATCGCGTCCCCGGTCGCGGGGACGGCAGTCGCGGCTCGCTCTGGCCCTGACTGCGCAGCTGCGCGTATGCCCCCAATGCCATCGCGCGCAGCTGGTCGGCGCCGTGGGCGGCCACGAGATCGACCGCCTGAGGACGCTCCCCGCCGACGAAGCTGGCGAGCGCGTCGCTGAAGGCGAGCGTCCGCAGCCGGTCGGCGAAGCTCTCCTCCAGGATCTGGAAGTCCGGCTCGACCGCGGCCTGCAGTGGGTGGATGCGCAGCAGCCGCGCGCAGAAGCCGTGGAACGTGCTCACGAACGCAGCCTCCGCAGCGCGCGCCGCGTCGCGCTCGCCTAGCTCCAACAGGCGCGACCTGACTCGCTCGCGCAGCTCGCCAGCGGCGCGCTCGGTGAACGTGATCGCGAGGATCCGCCCCGGCGCGATGCCGTCCTCGCGTATGGCCCGCACGAAGCGCTCAACGAGCACAGAGGTCTTCCCGCTGCCGGCGCCCGCGGCCAGCAGCAGAGATCCCTCGCGACGGGCGACCGCCTGCTCCTGCTCGTCGGTCAGGACTCGCATCGGCAGATCGTCGGGTATGAACATCCGCCGCCGTAGGCGCACGTATCGGGCCGCGGTTCGAGCGCGCCCGCGCGGGCCTGCGCGGCGGCGATTCGCGCGGCGGCGAGGCATTCCTCCAGCAACTGCTCCAGCTGGTCGCGCTCGAGCTTGTCGGTGCGTACGCATTCGAGCTCGACACCACTGTCCTCGACCAGCGCCCCACGCGCCCTGATATCCCTGCCCGCGAGCGGCTGGTAGAAGCCGCCGATCGGCCTGTGTCCGAGCAGGCGCTCCACTGCGCGCATGTAGAGCGCGACCTGGAACGCGCCGTCGCCGGCCCACTTCAGGCCTGCAGGAGCGGAGCGGCCCTTGTAGTCGTACACCACCGCCTCCCCCCCTGGGCCGACGTCGACGCGGTCGATGCGCCCGCGCAACAGCACTCCATCGCCGAGGTCGAGCGGCGGGAGGCTGTCCGGCCCCGACGGCGCCTCACCGCCAAACGATCCCGGGGCCGGACCGCTCGCCCCGCTCGCATCCGTGCAGTCCGGCATCTGCGCCGCAAACCCGAACTCCAACTCAAGATACGTCGGCTCGAGCGGACTCGCCTGCTCAGCGGCCCACTCCAGATAGCGCTCCAGGTCGGCTTCCAGCCGCCGGCGCGCGCCTGGCAGGCGCTCGGGTGCCGGCGACAGTCGGTGGTGCGGCGCTTGCTCGGCCAGCGCTTCGCGCAGCAGCCGCCTCGAGAGATCGAGGCTCGCGGGCGTCAGCCGCGCCGAGCCGGTGTGCTCGCGCAGGCGCTCCAGCGTGTCCTTCAGCGCCGCATGGGCCAGACCGCCGCGCGCGATCGACTCGGAGGCCGGGTCGATCTTACCGGCGCGCAACAGGCGCTCGACGAACCACTTGACCGGGCAGCTGGCCCAGCTCTCGAGCGAGGAGGCCGACCACAGCGAGCGCCCGCGCAACTCGCCGAGCGCCAGCTCGCCGCGCAGCGGTGCGATCGCGCGCGGCCGTGTGCCGGCCGCGGCGCTTGCGATCGCCGTCTCGCGCGCCGCCATCGTCCCCGCCGGCCTGCCCGGCCCGGGCCACCCGGCGGCGCCCGCGAAGCGCCGCGTGGTCCGCTCGCCGAGCGTGCCGACGAACAAGTCGCACACGTCGTCGACGAACAGCGAGGGAGCGAGCGGTGTCCCGTCTTCGCCGGCCGTGTGCCAGCTGAGCGTCAGGCGCTCCTCCGGGCGCGACGCGAGCGCGTAGAGCAGATAGCGCTCGGCTGCCAGCGCGTCCGGCTCGCCCCGGAGCACCAGCCCCGAGGCGTGCGCGAGGCGGCGGCGGTCCTCCTCGCCGAGCAGCGGGTGGGGTGCGGCCGGCGCGGGGAACACGCCCTCTTGCAAACCGCACGCGAACACCATCCGTACACGGCGTGCCCTTAGTGACAGCGGGGCCACGACGGCGACCCTGCTCGCTCCCGGCCGTTCGCGGCCGGCGAGCTCGAGCCGCTCCAGCACCTCGATCAGCTCGACCGGCGCGGGCCCCAGCTCGGGCGCCGAGCGCGCCAGCTCGCGCAACTCCTCGAGCGCGCGGCGACCACCTTCGAGAGCGCGCGCCTCGCCGAGCTCGTCCTCGCCGAGCACCGCCGCGGCGGCGCGGCGCGGCGCGCAGAACAGTCGTTGAAGCT
>DASUDH010000045.1:0-5897 GCA_036275675.1 Solirubrobacteraceae bacterium
CGACGTGGCCCGCCCGTCGGCCGTGCTTTCGGCGACCATCCCCTCGAGCTGGCGGATCGCCCGGTGCAGGAGGACTTTCGTCGCGCCGTCGGTGCGTCCGAGCGCGCGGGCGATCTCGCGGTTGTCCATGCCGAGCGCAAAGCGCATGATCAAGGCCTCGCGCCTGTCGTCTGGCAGGCGCTGCACCCCGCCGAGCACACGGCTGAGCTCGTCGCGACCCTCGACGAGCTCCTCCGTCGTGTGCGAGGCAACCAGCTCGGAGGTGTCGTCGATCGGCAAGGCCGGCCGGCGGGAGCGGTCGCGATAGAGGTTGGCGGCAAGGTTGTGGGCGATCCGGATCAGCCACGGACGCAACGGCCGACCGTCGGACTCCCGTTGGGCGCGCTCGAAATGACGATAGGCCTGCAGGAAGGTCTGCTCGGTGAGGTCCTCGGCGTCGTGATGGTTGCCGACCCGGTAGTAGGCATAGCTGTAGACGTCCCGCAGATGGGCTCGATACAGCTCGGAGAACTCCGCGTCGAGCTGCGCCTTGGACTTCTGCGGTTGCCGGTCGGCCACTCATCGCACCCTACCCTCCGACGCTCTCGCCCACGTCCTCAGGCGGCGCGCGCCCGGCGCTCGGGGGCGCTGCTGGGAAGCCCCTTGGACCGAGTGGCGCTCGCGCCGCCGAGCCATTCCCACTGAAGGCTCACGCACGCCCAGATCCGCTCGGCCACACCGAGCGCGATCGACGGCGAGGGGCGCTCCGCGATCGGGAATCCGAGCGGCAGGCCACAGCGGAGGCTTACCTTGCGCGGGCGTACGCGCCATCCCCGGCGCACGTCCTCGGTGCCCATCACCGCGATCGGGATGACGCGCGCGCCCGTTTGCAGGGCAAGCCGCCCTACCCCCCGGTGGGGCTTGCCGAGCGGACCCGGCCGCACACGGGTGCCCTCGGGGAAGATCACGACGCAATCGCCCCGTTCGAGAATCGCCCTGGCGGTGGCCATCGCGTGCTCGTCGCCGGCGCCCCGGTCGACGGGGAAGGCACCGAGACAGTTCAGCGCCCAAGCCTGCCAGCGCCGCTCGAACAGCTCGCGCTTGGCCATGTAGTAGACAGGCCGGCGCGTGAGCGACCCGATCACGAACGGATCGAGGAAGCTGCGGTGGTTGGCCGCCAGCAACACCGGGCCAGAGCGCGGGATGTGCTCGCGGCCGATGCGCTCGAGGCGGAAGTAGAGCAGGAAGGAAGGGAGCAGGACGGCTCTGACAAGCAGGTAGAGCAGCGGATTGACACCGCGCACCAAGGCGCGCTCGCGAAGAGCGCTCAGTTGGACGGTGTTCAGGCGCGTGGCCTTGGCGGTCTGACCAGGCACAGCTCCGGAGGAAGGCTCGCGGCCCCGCAAGGTGGCCGACGCCTCAGCAAGGCTGTCGGCGGGCACGCTTGCAGCGACCTCCCGCTCTTGAGTTACAAGCCTCGGTTCCATACCCTGGGATACCCGCGCGCGCGGGCCATGTTACATCGGTCGGGACCGCTACCCTCGGTTCTCCGCCGGAGTAGCTCAGCTGGCCAGAGCACCTGTCTTGTAAACAGGGGGTCACGGGTTCGAATCCCGTCTCCGGCTTCGAAGAATGTGAACCTCCCCGTTATGGGTCGATCCGCTGGCTATCCCCGCCATGGCGCCGGCAAGGGAATGCTGGCAGGCCTGAAACAGGGCTTCGATGCGCGCGGAGAGCGAGCAGCGCCCAGGGAGCACTAGCACACTCCGCGACAAACCTCGAAGGCGGATGTTTCCAACTCTCCGGGATGATCCCAAGGTGAGCAAGCCCGCCGGCAGAGCTGGGATTCGCAAGCGCTGGCTTGGCGAAACGCAACGATGGCCTGCCTCGATCGAGTTCGGCGGCGAGATCCCGAATCTCCGTCGAGTTGGGGGATTCGACGATCGATCGCGCTGAGGCGCGCGCTTCGACTATCGTCACGCTCTTGTACGAAGTCCACTGGTTGGAAGGCAGGCCCGAAACCGGTGTCCGCTAAGCACGCTGTCCTCGGGCTCGTGATCGAGCAGCCCGGCTACGCATACCGAATCGCTTCCGGGGTGCGCCGGCAGCTGCGGTTCGCGGATCTCGCCGACTCATATCCCTACTGGGCGTTGGAGAAGCTCGAGACCGAGGGGCTTGTGCGCCGGGTCGACGAGAACGGCAACCCCCTCTGCGCCGGTACGCCGGGACGGCATGCGATCTACGAGGCTACCCCGAAAGGAGTGGCTTCGTTCGAGGATTGGCTGCTGTCGACCGCTGCCGAGCCACCGCTGCGCGACGGACTGCACTTCAGGATTGCGCTGTGTCGCCCACGTGACGCGCCGCGCATGATCGAGCTGATCCACGGGCAGGAGCTCGTGTGCCTCGGACGCGTGCAGGATTTGAAGCGCGCCTCAGAAGCCGAGGCCGCCGAGGGTTCCGAGTGGGACAGGATGGTGCGGGTCGTCTCGCGCGGCGCGGAGCTCGCATTCTGGAACGCACGGATCGAATGGCTCCAGGGAGTTCGTGAGATGCTCGAACGACTACCTGCGTAGATCGGCCAAGCACATGGGCGGCGAAGCGTCATGGCAGGGCCGTTGCCGTCGTTGCAGGGGCCGGGAAGAGCTACTGGCGGGGACCGCGCGAAGTGCGGGCGCCTATAGGCTCAATCCACACATGTCCATCGGCGCAGTCGGCGAGTGTCCGACGCGGTTCAGCCCTGAAAAATTCAGAACTGACTAGTTCGAATGGGGTCATATGGCCACAATCCCCTCGCTGTCCCCCCAGTGGAGCCCATGCCGGATGAAGCGAAGCGTAGGGAAGGGAAGCCCAACAGATGACGATCATGTCCCCCATCCGCGGAAGCATCTTGCAGATCCCGACATCCCATGAGGGTCGCTACTCGCAATCGCTCGAGCGCGGCTTGGCGATCCTCAAGGCGTTCACTCCCGCTCGGCCGTGGATGGGGATCGCAGAGCTCGCGGAGACGCTCGAAATGAGCCGCCCGACGACCCACCGCTATGCCTCGACGCTCGTGGCGCTCAACTATCTCGAGCAAGGTCCGGGGCGCAAGTACAGGCTTGGCATGCGCGCAGGGGACCCGGGGCGCTCGGCGGTGGGCTCTACCGGTCTGCGCAAGCTCCCGCACGAGTGTCTCGCCGATCTGCGGGATCGCAGCGCCTGCACGGCAAGCCTGGCGGTGCTCGACGGTGGGGACATCGTGTACATAGACCGTGCGAGGAGCGCCTGGCATGGACAGAGCGAAGTCGACGCGAGACTCGGGCGTGGCTCGCGTCTGCCGGCGATCGGCACGGCGATGGGCAGGACGCTGCTCGCCCAGCTCTCAGAGCAAGAGCAGCGCGAGGCGATCGAAGCGACCGTTGGGGACCTCGACGGCCGAGAGGCGTTTCCCACGAGGGACAAGTTGCTCGACGAGCTCGAGCACATCCGCGAGAAGGGCTTCGCGATCGCAGACCAGATGCACGTCGATGGGCAGAGGTGCGTCGCCGCCCCGGTCAGGTCGAGATCGACCGAGGTGATCGCGGCAGTGGATGTAGCGGCTCCTAAGGCGACCTTCTCCAGGACGCAGGTACGCGAGCGGCTGGTGCCGCTCGTGGTGGAAAGCGCCGCGAGGATGTCTGCGCACCTGGGCTACACGCATTAGCGGCAAAGCCTCGGCCGTCGAGCAGACCGATATTGGCTTGGCTGACCGAGCGGCGATGGGGAGTATCTCAACCCGCAGTGGCCCGCGTGTGAGGGACGACGGCTCGCCCAGCGGTCCCCACGCCCTTCGTGGGCGTCGCCCGAGCGTATGGACCGTTTGGAGCACGGATCATGCGGGCATGCTCCTATGTATGGGGATCGGTTGCTGATGCACCAGCGTGTGCGCTGTCCACACTGCCATCACTGGACCGACGCGTTGCTGGTGTGGGCCGCCGGGGATTGCTGTCCGAGCTGCAACGCTCCGATGACCGGGTTCGGTCGAGCGGTCGATGAGAGCGACGAGCGGTCGCTGCAACCGCCACCCAGGCTGCCGGGATCTCGACCGAACCGCATGCGCGGAGCGGGGCGCGCTTCGGACATCAGATAGTCAGCTGAGCGAGGGTGGGGTCAGGATTCGCCTTCCGGCGGGAGCGTCGAGTTTTCCGGCGATTCCGGCGTCAGCGTCGACGCCAGAGCTGGGATGACCAGGATGGTGAACGGCTGACTCGCCGCGCCCTGGTTCTCGGGCCCACCGGGGATGGAGACACGCAGCACCTTCGTGCCCGGGTCGTACAGCCGGTGAACGATCGCGTAGGTGGACCCGGCCCCTACGAATGCCACCTGGATCACGTGGAACCCGGGACCGTGAGCGTTCTGACGTTCGAGGTAGATCGCGTGACCGGTGTGATCGGGGGAGACGGCTCCGGAGAACGTCACCGCCTGGCCCGCCTGAACGATCGTGGCCGAGACCTGCGTCGTGAGCACATCCTTGACGCCCTCGTAGAGCACCGCCGATGACAGTCGCCGCGCCTTGCACGCCTTCACGCGGCGGGGCGGCGCGGTACGGCAATCGGCGGTTTGGACCCGGTAGAAGGTACTGTTGACCGGCGACTGGGCGGGGAAGCTGTATTCACCTGTCGCGTTGGTGTTGACCTGTGCCACGCGGGCGAATCCGTGCTGGCGCGCGCTGCGGGCGAGCAGTGTGACCGGCTGGTTGACGCCGCCCGCCAGCTTGCCGCTGATCGTCACCGCTTCGCCGAAGGCGATCGGGTCGGGGGACGCCTGGATCGTCAGTTCGGGATTCTGGGCCTGCGAGATCGAGTAGGCCAGCACGTTGGAGGCGCTCGGGATGTTGCGCCCCTGGCTGCGCACGAGCGCCCTGATGTTGGCGTCGCCGGGAACGACGAAGGTGTGCACGATCGTGAAATTGCCTCCGGCCCCGACGACGCCTCTGTCAATCCGATGCCATTGGCCGCCGGTCGCGGCGTTCTGACGCTGCAGGATCACGCGCGCCCCGACGTCCGCCGGGGAGACGCTGCCGGTGAAGGTCACGCGGTTGGCAAAGCCGGTGAAGAGCTGACCTTCGGGGGGGCCGCTGAGCGTGACCTGCGCGGCCACCCTGATCCGCCTGGCGGCGCTACGGGCGCCCAGCGAGCGCACGTACCAGGAGCGGTTGGTTTCCACGACGCCATCCGCGCGATAGAGCACGTAGAAGCCGTGCACGTCCGTGATCGTGCTCTGCACGAAGGTGAACCCGGGCGTCCCGGCGAGGTGGTGGAAGAGCTTCACTTCCTGGTTGGCCGCACTGGCCGGATTCACACAGCGAAGCCGTCCGAAGATGACCACCTGGTCGCCCGCAACGATCTCACGTGGGACGACGTGAATATTGATCGCGCACCGCCCGTTGGGGCTTGGGTGCCTGCGCGCGAGCGCGCTCGACGGAACGAGCACCAGTGAGATGACGGCCGTGACGGCCGGTACGAACCTGAGCGAACGCATCGACGCCTCCCTTGCGACGACTATGGGGTCTCGCCGGTGCTAACACTCGGCGCGAGCGTTCGATGCGCTCAGCCGACCGCACATCGCGCCTGGACGCTTCCTCGGCCGTCCAAAGGGCCTAGGAGACGCGTCCAAAGGGCCTAGGAGGCGATCAGGCGCGTGCGCAAGTGTGCGCCCACCTTGCACTTGACTCGCTGGAGGGCGTTGTCGACCGTCTTGGTGTCACACCCGAGCCGTTCGCCGACCTGCTCGTAGGAGCGACCGTCGAGGTACAGCGACAGCACTCGGCTCTCGAGCTCTGAGAGCGCCGTCGAGAGACATCCGACGAGCGAGCGCAGTTCCTCGGAGGAGATCACGCGGTTGACCGGATCGTTGACGCTGGGTCCGGCGATGGTCTGGTCGAGCGTGGGCACGTCCTC
>DASUDH010000046.1:0-8322 GCA_036275675.1 Solirubrobacteraceae bacterium
ACGGCCCCGACACCCGGTCGCAGCGTCACCTCGAACGCGGCGGCTTCCGTTGTATCCCACCAACGACTGTAGTCGGCGCCGCTAAGTGTGATCGTCCCCGCAGGCCAGCCCGAGTTGGTGGTGATGGCAGCAACTCGCAGACGCGCCGTGCCTGATGGGGTGGGCAGCCCGAACGGACTCCCAACCTCGAGACCGCGTTCGTCGGCGAAGCCACTCGAGACGGCAGCCCAACCGCCATGACGGATGAGCGCGTCGGCACGCGCGAAGCGGCCGCTCAGAAGCTGACTCGATTCGAACATGGCCGGATCGCTTGTGGGCCGTGCGCGTACCCATAGCCGTCTGTCGCCAACGTCGCTCAATCCCCCTTGGTAGACGCGCACCGACTGGACTGCTGGGATGCGCGCGATCCTCGCGGGTGTGCCGCCGGTGGTGAAGCTGTCGGTGTTGAACACATCATTGCCGGAGGTCACCCAGATGTCGGCCGTGCCGTGGTACTGAGCGGTGGCCTTTTCGATACCCCGCAACAGATCGTCGCGGGCCCCACCGATCGCGACGCTTCCGTACACCGCAAGCCCGGCGATCGCGGCGAGCGCGATCGAGCGCGTGGTGATGGCGCGCAACTCGGAGACGGCGACGATCACCGTCCCGCTGTGGCTACGCTCGGCGAGACGCGGGAGCACCCGCGCGATCCCCGCGAGCATCGCCGGCATCAGGCAGAGCGTGGCGAGCGCGAGCGCGACGCCGCCGAAGATCGTGAGGGTCGGTGCGAGCGCGACGAGCACACCGACGAGCGCGATCAGCGCGACTCCGACGAGAGCTGTGCGCAGGACGGTACTCCCGAGTATCAGCTCGCCGCTGCCGCCCGCTTCGCGGAAGACGGCGTCGGCGGAACGTCCGGGTCGCAGATCGAACACCGGGGAGAGCGAGGCGAGCACCGTGGCGAGCACGCCGCAACCGACCGCAAGCAGGACCGTTCCGGCGTGCAGCGACTGCTCGGCGCTGATAGGGAAGGCGACGATCAGGTAGGCGGGCACCTGGTGGTAGACGGTGTGCGAGAGAAGGTCGCCGAGCGCGATGCCCGCGAGCGAGGACACGACGCCGAGCATGACCGCCTGAAAGCCGAGCAGCAGGATGATCTGGCGCGGGTCGTAGCCCTGCATGCGCAACTCGGCTATGAAGCGGCGGCGCTCGGGGACGGTGAGGAGCATCGCGTTGAGAGCGAGCAGGAAGCCGACCATAACGCTGATCGCCGAGAACAATGTGGTCGACTGGCGGTTGGGCGTGGTAGCCCCAGCCAGGAGGCGCAGTTCGTTGTCGGCCGGAACGACATCCAGGCGCCCGCGGGCCACGCGGCGCAGCTCGCCCGCGACGAGCGCATCCTGACCCTGACGCGGCTCGATCAGCAGCTGCGTGATGCGTCCGGGCCGTTCGACGAGGCGTTGCGCGACCGGCAGCAGGGCGACGACCACAGGGCAACCGGCAAGCGCTTTGAGCGCTTCGCTCGAGACCACGGCGCCTACCGTCGCGGTGTGGGCATAGCCGTTGTCGATAAGACTCACGGCACTGCCACGGTGCGCGCCGACCGTGCCGGCTACACCACTGGGCAGGCCAAGCCCACCCGAAAGCAACAGCGCTCCGTTGCCGAGTTGCTGCTGGGCGACCCCCCCGAGCGATGCGAGGCTTGGCGAGACGCCGATCAACTGGATCGCCTGACGACCACGCGGTCCCGCAATCGTCATGTTCTGACGCAGCACGGGGGTTGCGATCTGCACACCGGGAAGCCTTCTAACCTGCTCGGTGAGCCGTTCGGCGAAGCCGGCTGGGGAGCGCGCAACGAGCGTGAGGCGCGCCGAGCCGGCGAGACCGTGGACGAGCCGGTCGGCCGAGCTCGTGAGGCCGGCGTTGGCGAGCAGCACGCCGAACACGAGTGCCACGCCGACAGCGATGCCGGCGCCGGCGAGCAGCTCCTGGATGGGGTGGGCGCGCAGGCGACGGCGATAGAGGAACAGCAGCATCGTGACGCGCACCCCAAGGATCTTGGGGTTGACTGGGTTGCTCACGAGGAAAGCGCAGTGAGCTCGGCGTCGACGCCGTCTAGCAGACGCCCGTCGCGGAGCGTCAGGGCGCGGTCGACGAACGAGATGGCATCGGCGTCGTGCGTGACGAGCAGTCCTGGGATGACGTTTTCGTGACAGACGTCGCGCAGCAACGCGAGGATCTCGCGAGTGCGCGCCGAGTCGAGGTTGCCGGTGGGCTCGTCGGCGAGCAGCAGGCGCGGATCGCCCACGAGCGCGCGGGCGATGGCGACGCGCTGGCGCTCGCCCATCGAGAGCTGCTCGGGCTGGTGGTCGAGACGATCGCGGAGACCGACGCGTTCCAGCCACGGCGTGGTCTTCCGGCGCGCCTCGCGCACGGTATAGCCACTGACGGGGAGCTTGATGAGCGCATTATCGAGCGCCGAGGCGCCTGGCATAAGGTGGAAGGACTGGAACACGAAGCCGACGTCGCGCAGCCGATAGCGGGCGCTCTCACGAGCGGACATGACGCCAATGTCACGGTCGTCGAACAGCACATTGCCGCTGTCGGGCGCCATCAGACCGGCGGCGAGCAGCAGCAGCGTGGTCTTGCCCGAGCCGCTCGGGCCGTAGAGGGCGACGAGCTCGCCGGGCTCGATCTCTAGCGTTACGCCGTCGACGGCTCGTACAGTCTCGCCCCCCCCTTGATAGTGCTTGACGACATCGCGCAGCGCGAGCGCGCTCATGACCCGGTGTCGCGAACGGGCCCGAGATGCGGCGGTGTCGGGAACGGAACGATCGTGGCGTCGCCTTCGCTCGAGCACAGTTCTCGGGCGGAGATCGACATGAATACGTCGAAGCCCTGCAGCGCAGGGAAGTCCTCGGAGGCGACGAGCAGCGCGATGCCGCGTTTGCGGGCGGCGGTGCGCAGCAGTACGTAGAGGTTGTCGCGTTCGCTGGCGCTGGGCGTGAGGATCGGATCGTCGATCACGATCAGCCAGGGCTCGCGGGCGAGCGCCCGGGCGAGCATCACGCGCGTACGGTCGACCATCGACAGCTGCGTTGCCTGGGAGTGGGCCTGGGCGGAGCTGACACCGACGACGTCGAGCTCCCGCAGCACCCGGCGCTCGGCTTGGCGCACGGTGAGGCCGTCGCCGCCGAGCGAGACGGCGAGGTGCTGGGCAACGCTTTCGCCCGGATTGGGGCGCCAGTCGTTGACGGCGATGTAAGCGAGCTTGGAGCGCAGAAGACGGGCGAGATCGCCACCCGAGACGCGGGTGAGATCCTGGCCGTCGAAGACGACCGTGCCCGCGTCGGGCCGGTCGATCCCGGCGGCGATGCGCATCAACGTCGACTTCCCCGAGCGCCGCTTGCCGTAGACGCCGACGTGGGCGCCGGCTTCCACGTCGAGTGAGGCTTTGTCGAAGACGGCTATCTCGCCGCCTCCGTCGGGATATGACTTGCTGACGTCGCGAATGCGCAGCAGTGACGTCATCGCGGCGGTTGGCGCCTCGCGTGCTCGACGATGCGTTCGCGCGCAGCCGCTGCCCAGTCGATCTCGGCGCGCAGTTGCGTGTAGACGGCTTCGCGTGTGCAATCCATGAACAGCGCAGCCCAGGAGCGCTGCGCTCCACCGTTGGGGGTGACGAGCTGCGCGAGCGCGAGGCACTTCTGCTCGTAGTCGCGTAGCGCCACCATCAGGCGCTTGGCGTCCTCGGCCCGCGCGACGGCGAGCTTGGCGTGCAGGCCGAAGCGCACAGGCTCGCGCGGAAGCAGCGTCTCCATCCAGAGTGTGAGCGCCTGTGAGGTCTTGGACGTGGGGTGATAGACGATCATCGTGCGGCGCCCGTTGTTCTTGCGGGGCTGCTCGCGCGACTCGATCAGTCCCTCGCGCTCGAGCTGCTCGAGCAGGCGGTAGGCGTCGTTGGTGTCCACCCGCCAGGTCTCGCCGAGGCGCATGAGCATGCGGTTGGCGAGGTCGCCGCCGTGGCCGGGGCGCTCGAGCACGAGCCCGAGCAGGACTCCGCGCATCGAGGCGGATCCTCCGTGCATCCACTGTCGCTTCTGGGGCTTGCTCCGGGCGTTGGCCATCGTTCAACTCACACGTTCGGTCGAGGGCCCCAGAACGCGATCCGTGCTTGTGCCCTCTTCGCAACCAGTCGGTTTGCCTGAATATTACACAAAGCTTGAGCGTTATGCCACTTGATGAGGTTCATCGGATAAGTTGTGATTGACGGATACCGAGCGTTGCTGCGGGCAGACATTCGAAACGGCCGCACCCGCCAAGCTCTGACATGTGCCGAAGCCGGCGCGAAGGAGGCGCCGGGCGAGTGTGCCAGCGACGCCGCCTAGCGCAAAATCGGCAGCAACAGGTGACTTTTTCGTTGCCCGGCATGAAGTCGAGTAGTGAGCTGGGGTGGCCGAGATTCCCTGTCCCAAAGCGCAGATCGCCGGCTATATGGCCCGTCCACACGTGTTGGAAACAACGAGCGAAGACTCGGCCTGACGTTTCCGACTCGTGGGGCAGCCCCGCCCCATCCCCCGGTTATGATCGTGGGCTTGAGCGCGCGAACGCAACCGGCGAGCGCCCTGGCTCGCCATCGGCTCGGCGACGGAGCCGTCCAGGTATGGGTCGCCGACCTGGACGCCATCGCGGAGGAGCCCAGCGACCTGCTGTCCGACGAGGAGAAAGAGCGCGCGCGGCGCTTCGTGCGTGAGCGCGATCGGCAGCGGTGGGCGCGCGCGCGCGGGCTGCTGAGAATATTGCTCGGCCAGTATCTGCACTCGGACCCGGGCGCCCTGCGCCTTGCGACGGGCGCCCGCGGCAAGCCAGAGCTGCTGGGCGACACACAAGAGCTGTGCTTCAACCTGGCCCACTCCGCGGGGCTCGCGCTATACGCCTTGACATCCGGGCAAGCGGTCGGGGTGGACGTGGAGGCGGCCGGTAGGCGGATCGACGCGCTCGCCGTCGCCGAGCGCGCGTTCGGCTCCGCCGCGGCGAGGCGCTTGGGCAACCTGGATCCTGGGACCCGCGAACGCGAGTTCCTGCGAGCCTGGGTCAAGCACGAGGCCGCTTTGAAGTGCCTCGGAAGCGGACTCGGGGGCAGCGAAACCGATGCCCATGGTCGGCGACCATGGGTCGCCGAGCTGGATCTGGGCCCACGAGCGGCGGCCGCTGTCGCGGTCATGGGAGAGCCGACTGAAGTGAGCTGCCTGGAGTGGCGCCTCACGTCCTCTGGGCGTGTTGCGGCCATCCCGTAGGCGCGGCGCATACGCGCTGGAGTCTGCGAGCGTCGACGACAACGTGTCGCTGCGCATCCTCGGCGCAGGCCACTGACCGCTTAGCGCGGCTGTGGCTCCTCTCGCGGCGGTGCACTCATCCTCGCCGCGGAAGCCGACGCGGGCACCCTGCCCATCTCAATCGACCGAGCCGGCCGGGCGATCCACTCGCAAGACTGCCGGGTCACGGCCGCGATCAGGTCGAAGTCCGCGTCGTAGTGCAGGACGGCGAGACCGCCCGCCTCGGCGGCGGTATCGACCTGCCAAGGTCGCGTTTTGCGACGCTTGGCACAGGCTGTGCGTTGTGATCGCATGGGAGCGAGATAAGACCTTCGGTCACGCAGTGACTACGTAGGGGAAGCGGAGGCGCAGGCTTTGCGCATGTTCGGAAGAATTGAGTCGATTCGAGCACCCTGGTAGTTCTTTTCTACCTCGTCAAGGTGCGCCTGCGCTGCAGCCGTTTGTCCGATCATATACAGAAGGTAAGCACGAGCGCACTCAACAACTCCCCGGTCCTCACCATCGAACCGCCGAGCTGAGTGGTCAAAAAGGATAAGCTTCTCCTCGTGCGAAACATCGGCAAAGAGGTTATCAGGCAATTCCTCTGCTCGAATCCTGCGTCGGGGAACGAAAATGGCAGACGCAAATGGCACACATCCGCAGTACGTAAAGGCGTCGCCCAAAAACTCCATAAGAATATGCAGCCACGGGGTCCACTCGTGCACATAGTCCTGCTGAAGCACCACACTTTGACCAGGTATAAGAGACGGGAAGAACATCCGCGCAACATGGTCATTTATTGACCAGTCCTTGGCCAGATCAATAAAGAGAATCTCAACAGGACCAGCGGTCCACTCTTGGTCGCGAACATCCCCTTCTCTCATATTTACAATCGCCGCGCGATGCTCGAGCAGGGCCTCAAAGGTCGGGCGCAGCGAATCGCCTGGCTGCAATCCGCCAAGTATCGATGCATAAGGTTGATAAGAGCCTTCGTCAAGCCTGAAAAGGTCAAAAGTATGAATAACGCGGTCACGAACTGGGGAATTACGATCCAACAAGCCCTGTGCGAGTGCAAGAGTAGAACCACCCAAAAAGCATCCGGCATCCACAATCCCGCCAAACCCTTCATATCGATCTCGCGCCAGGAGATAGAGAAGAGCTCGTTCTTGCAAGCTAATCATCGTGGGCACATCGTGCACGGCGAGAGGGAGATCCGTAACGTCCCAAGGACGTCGCTCTAGCCAATCCAAAAGGGGAAGAGTGAGGCGTTTGTTGCAGTCGAGCATCGATTGATCTTTGTGGACGCTCAGGCGCACTTCAGCTGCCTCTCCGGCGGAGACTTCTCCTAACACGGTCAAGCACGTTGAGCTCGGGCTCGCGTAGGGCGAGCAGCTGCTGTCGCAGCTGCAAGAGCTCATGGCGCTGGGCGAGGATCATCTCGTCGCGATAGGCGATATCGCCTGCTTGATTTTGATTGATCGTCTCGAGCTCGGCGATCCGTGTACTAAGTTCCTCTATACGATCGTTCAGTCCGATAACAAATGAGGGGGCTGCAGAGCCAGCTCGCGCAAAAGTCCCAGCTGCACCGCCAAGCATCTTTCGCGCCAACTCATTGTTGCGTCTGCGAAGCTCACTGTTGGCCACCTCGAGGTTTCGCATATACCGGTTGTGGACAGGCGCCTCCACCAGTTGACTGCGAACGCGGTACGTACCCAGCACGTGCTTCTCATCGATATTTGACGTGAGAATAAAATGATTGGCATACTCTGGCTCAGCATGCTCAAGATTAATGAGCCCGGAGCGGAGATCCTCAGCTCCTTGCGGACCGATCAGCGAGCCCTCTGTCAGATACTGATTCACCATGACTGCGTCAGGCAACTTGTTGAGAAGACTCATTGCCTCGTCATAACCAAAATCGGTTACATGAAACTCATTCTCCTCTTCAAAGGCCCGGCTATTGGGCACGGACACGATCAGCTGTACACCCCTCCCCGCTTGCTCGCAAAGTCCTCCCACAGCGCTTCCCAGATCATTCAGATGCTCCAATGCCTCGAAACACACGATCATATCGTAACGGTCACTCAGATCCTCACCGAGAAGTGCGGTTGCATCAGCGACCTCGAATGTGGCTGCCGTACGCTGACCGACCGTAGCAGCGGCTAGGTCGATCGTGGCGACATCGTTGTCCACGCCGTGGACCGCCGTCGCCGTCTCTGTAAGAATGGCCGAACCGTAACCGCTGCCACACGCTAGATCCAATACGCGCAGGCCACCACATAGGGCAGCGGCGAAATCGTAGCGATGGATGTGCTCACAGGCAATGACGGTGTACTCGCTGACCGACTCTAGGCTCAGCCTCTCACGAGTGTCCATTGCACCTCTCTTTCACGTCGATGAGCCTCAAGCTCGCCGCTCAGTCTGTCCGTTTGGGGAAAACCGATCTGACGGATCATCGAGTCGGCGCGTACCCTATAGCGGACGAGTCGCTCGGGGATGACAATCCCATAAAGCCCTGCCCTATGGAACTGTTGATATAGCTGCCAGTCCTCGTAGCTCGTTAGATCCTCTGAATAGGCAAATCCCGCGTCAAAGAGCCGGCGACGAAGAAGTGCAACAGCATCGCCCGCTACGTTGTTCAGCAGCACCTCTGGGCTTGCGTTCCCGATTGGCTGGTAGCCGAGGTTTGGAGCCGGCAGCGATTCGCCAAGCTCGTCGATATAGCGCGACCACGATGTCACAAATGCCGTCCGCGGGTCACGTTCGATGACCTCTAGGGCGCGCTCGACAAAGGTCGGCTCCAGCATGTTGTCTGCGTCCAGCGGTACGATGAAGCGTCCGCGTGCCTGGCTGATGCCGAAGTTGCGGGCTGCGCCGAGACCCGAATTGAGTTGAGTGACCACCGCAATGGGATGGCGCGACGCAATCTCGCCAAGCACCCAATCCGCATCAAACATCGAGCCGTCGTTTACCACGATCACCTCGGTGCATGGATGCGTCTGCGCGAGTGCGGAGACAACCGCGTCCTCGA
>DASUDH010000047.1:0-15472 GCA_036275675.1 Solirubrobacteraceae bacterium
TCGGCGATCAGGTCCTCGATGTCGATTTCGTCCTCGGAGTGGCTGATCTCGGTCCGTCGCTCGTCGCCGAAGCGCTCCGCGATCTCACCCAGCTCCTCCGTGATGACGGCGAGCACCCTGCTCTCGTCCCCAAGGATCGCGCGCAGCTCGGCGATCCGCTCGGTCACGTCCGCGTGCTCCTGCTTGATCGCGTCGGCCTCGAGCGCCGTGAGCTGGGAGAGGCGCAGGTCGAGGATCGCCGTGGCCTGAATCTGGCTCAGCTCGAAACGCTCGACGAGCTGTTCGCGTGCGGCCTCGCGATCACGTGAGGAACGGATCAGCTCGATGATCGCGTCGAGGTTCTCCAGGGCCACGAGCAGCCCTGCGAGAATGTGCGCGCGCGCCTCCTTCTCGCTCAGCTCGTGCTTGGTGCGCCTTACGATCACCTCGCGCTGGTGGGCCACGTAGTTGTGGATCACAGCCCTCAGGTCCAGGGTGCGCGGCACGTTGTCCACGAGCGCCACCATGTTCACGCCGAACGTGCTCTGCATCGGCGTGTGCTTGTAGAGCTTGTTGAGCACGACCTTCGGGATCGCATCGCGCTTGAGCTCGATCACCAGGCGCATGCCGCGCTTGTCCGACTCGTCGCGCAGGTCTGAGATCTCAGCGATCTTCTTCTCGTGCACGAGCTCGGCGATCTTCTGGATCAGCCCGCCGTCGCCGCCCTTCTTCACCATGAACGGCAGCTCCGTGACGACGATCGCCTCCTTGCCCTGCTTCAGCGGCTCGACGTGCGCCTTAGCCTGCACGCGCACGCGTCCTCGACCCGTCTCGTAAGCGTCGCGGATGCCGGCGCGCCCCAGGATGATGCCGCCGGTCGGGAAGTCGGGGCCCTTCACGTGCGCCATCAAGCCTGCGAGCTCGACGTCGGGGTTCTCGATGTAGGCGATCGTCGCGGCGATCACCTCGCGCAGGTTGTGTGGCGGGATGTTCGTGGCCATGCCCACCGCGATCCCGGATGAGCCGTTGACGAGCAGATTGGGAAAACGGGCCGGCAACACCAGTGGCTCCTGGCGACTGCCGTCGTAGTTCGGCACGAAGTCGACCGTGTCCATGTCGAGGTCGCGCAGCATCTCGGTCGCGATGCGGGCGAGGCGGGCCTCGGTGTAGCGCATCGCGGCCGCGGGGTCGTCGTCCACCGAGCCGAAGTTGCCCTGGCCGTCGACGAGCTCGTAGCGCATCGAGAAGTCCTGGGCCATGCGCACGAGCGTGTCGTAGATCGCGGAGTCGCCGTGCGGGTGATAGTTGCCCATCACCTCGCCCACGATCTTGGCGCACTTGGCGTAGGAGCGGGTCGGGCCGAGGCCGAGCTCGTTCATCGCGTACAGCACGCGCCTGTGCACTGGCTTTAGGCCGTCGCGCACGTCGGGCAGCGCGCGCCCGACGATGACGGACATCGCGTAGTCGAGATACGCGGTGCGCATCTCGTCCTCGAGTGCGCGCGGCTCGACGTTGCCGCCGCCTATGAGGTCCGCGCTAGCCATCTGCTTTACACATCGAGGTTGACGACCGCGCGTGCATTGTCTTCGATGAACACACGTCGCGGCTCGACCTGGTCGCCCATCAGCATCGAGAAGATGCGGTCGGCCGCGGCCGCGTCCTCGAGCGTGACCTGCGCGAGCGTGCGGCTCGCGGGGTCCATCGTCGTTTCTGCGAGCTGCTCGGCGTTCATCTCGCCGAGGCCCTTGAAGCGCTGCAGCTTTATGCCCTTCTGCGCGACGGTCATCACGGCGGCGCGCAGCGCCTCGAACGAAGGCGCGCTCTCGCGTGCGTCGCCGAGGCGCACCTCGAACGCGGGCGTGCCCGCGAGCTCGATCAGCTGGCGGTGCACGGCGGCGAGCTGGCGGTACTCCTGGGAGTCGAACAGGGTGCGCTTTATGCGGTGGGTTCGCGCGAAGCCGGTGCGCGTCTCGGTCGCTCTCACGCGCAGCTCGATCGGGTCCTGCTCGACGAGCTCCGTCGCGTGGGTCTCGCCCTCGAGGCCCTCGCGCGAGATCAGCTCGATCGCGCCCTCAGCGCCCATCACCTGATCGCCCAGGAGCGAGGACTCCTCGAGGAACTGGACCATCTCGTGGCCGTGGGCGGCGCGCAGCGAGGACGACCAGCCCTCGTACTGTTTGAGCAGCCTGACGAAACGCTGCCAGCGCGTGTCGGTCAACTTGAACTGGCTGCCGTAACGGTCGAAGACGGCGAGCTTCTCCCACTTGTCCGCGAGCAGCGTGTCCTCCAGCTCGTGCTCCTTCTCGATGTAGCGCTCGCGACTGCCCTGCTTGAGCTTGTAGAGCGGGGGCTTTGCGATGTAGACGTAGCCGGCTTCGATCAGATCCTGCATCTCGCGGAACAGCAGCGTGAGGACGAGCGTCCTGATGTGGGCGCCGTCGACATCGGCGTCCGTCATGAGGATGACCTTGTGGTAGCGAGCATTCTCGAGATTGAACTCGTCGCGGACACCGGTCCCGATCGCCGTGATGAGCGCCTGTATCTCCGTGTTCTGGAGCACCTTGTCGATGCGGCTCTTCTCGACGTTGAGGATCTTCCCCCGGAGGGGCAGGACGGCCTGGGTATTGCGGTCGCGGCCCTGCTTGGCCGAGCCGCCGGCGGAGTCGCCCTCGACCACGAACAGCTCCGCCAGGCTCGGATCCTTGACCGAGCAGTCGGCGAGCTTGCCCGGGAGCGTCGAGTTCTCGAGCGCCGACTTGCGCCGTGTGAGGTCGCGGGCCTTGCGAGCCGCGTCGCGCGCGCGCTGGGCCTGGACAGCCTTCATGATCACCGAGCGCGCCTCGCTCGGGTTCTCCTCGAGGAACTCGGCCAGCCCGGAGTTGACGATCGACTCCACGAAGCCGGCCATGCCGGGGTTGCCGAGCTTGGTCTTGGTCTGACCCTCGAACTGGGGGTCACGCAGCTTGACCGAGATCACGGCGGTCAACCCCTCGCGGACGTCCTCGCCCGAGAGGTTGTCCTCCTTCTCCTTGAGCAGGCCGTGGTCGCGAGCATACTTGTTCAGCGTGCGCGTTAGCGCGGAGCGAAAGCCCGACATGTGGGCGCCTCCCTCGCGCGTGTTGATGTTGTTGGCGAATGAGTGGATCGACTCCTGGTAGGAGGCATTCCACTGCATCGCAACCTCGACCGCTCCCTCCTCGCTCTCCCCAGCGAAGAACACGACTTTGCGGTGCACCGTGTCCTTGTTCTCGTTCAGGTAGGAGACGAAGTCCTCGATCCCACCCTCGTACTGGAACTCGGCGGAGTGGCCCCCGGCGCGCTCGTCGACGATCGATATCTTCAGTCCGCGCGTGAGGAACGCGGTCTCGCGCAGGCGCTCCTCGAGCGTGTGGAAGTCGAAGTCGAGCGCCTCGAAGATGTCGGCGTCGGGTAGGAACGTGACCGTCGTGCCGGTGGGAGCTCCGGCGGCGAGCCTCTCACCCCGCTGCAGCTCCTCCCGGGGGACGCCACGCGAGTACTCCTGTGAGAAGACATACCCGTCGCGGTTGATCTGCACGAGCAGGCGCTCCGAGAGCGCGTTGACAACCGACACCCCCACGCCATGTAGGCCGCCTGAAACCTTGTAGCCACCTCCGTCGCCGAACTTTCCGCCGGAGTGAAGCACTGTGAGCACGACCTCGACGGCCGGGCGACCCTCCTTCTCGTGCATCGCCACAGGGATGCCGCGTCCGTTGTCCACCACGGTGACCGAGCTGTCCGGATGGATCGTGACGGAGACCTCGGTGCAGAAGCCGGCCAGGGCCTCGTCGACAGAGTTGTCCACAACCTCGTACACAAGGTGGTGCAGGCCCATGATCCCGGTCGAGCCGATATACATGCCGGGACGCTTGCGGACGGCCTCCAAGCCCTCGAGCACCGTGATGTCTTGCGCGTCGTAGCTGGCATCGCCTGCTATCGAAGGGTCGCCGGCCCCACTCTTGGAGGCAGGCTTGGTCTGCGAGCTTGAGATGTCGGTCGCCAATGATCCTCCGATGACGCGAGAACGCCCCGGAATCCAGGTGTTCTCAACCTCGGTCCGGGGCGGGGGGTGTGTTTACAGAACGATAGCACAGCGACCCCCCAGACCTGCCCCCGACAGAAGGGCGAAATGCCTGCAAATAAGCCAAAACAGAGCCCCTGTGGGGATCTGGGAACGGCTCTCCGACGGGGCTCTCAAGGAGGGCTGCCCGACGGGGCTGTGGGCGCCTCAGCCGGTGCGGCAACGGAGCCTCTGGATGAGCTCCTCCCCGAGTGCCGCATTGAGGCGCTCGAGGAGCTCGGAGCCCATCAGATCGAGCTCGGCCGTCCACACCGCATCGGTGCAGGTGATCGTCAGCACCCCGTCGCGCTCCGCCGTGGGGAGGCCCGCCGCGGCGACGCCCGGCCCGACGATCTGCTCCCATCCCCGCTGGACGCGCGCCAGCGTCGTGGCCGGCGCGAGCGCCGCTGTCATGCCGTCGAGCACGAGCGACAATGGGCGGGGCGAAGGCCGGCTCACGCTGCTATCGCCTCCTGCAAGATCGCCCCGGGCGAGATGCGCAGGCGCGTGACGCCGGCGTCGCCGGATCCGGGCACGTGTGCGAGGTCTGTGGTCGCGACGACGCTCTGCCCGCCGCTGCAAAGCTCGTGCGAAAGTAGTTCCCGGGCGGCAAGGTCGAGCTCGCTCATGACGTCGTCGAGCAACATCAGCGGGACGTGGTCGCGCTCGCGCGCGAGCACCGCGCGCTCGGTCAGCAGTAGAGCGAGGAGGGCCAGGCGCTGCTCGCCCTGCGATCCATAGGAACGCAGCTCGCGACCGTCGCGGAGAATCGCAAGCTCGTCGCGGTGCGGGCCGTGCGTGGAGAAGCCGCGCTCGAGGTCGCTGGGAAGGCGTGCCTCGAGCTCCGCGACGAACTCCTCGACGTCCGCGGCCTTCGAGCGGGGGCGGTACTCCAAGCGCGGTTCGCCGCCCAACCCCAGCTCGTCGGCTCGCTGCGCGAACGGCTCGACGAGCATCGACACGACGGTCGCCCGGTGCTCGCGCAGCGCGAGCGCGTGGCGTGCGAGCTCGAGATCCCAGCTCGGGAGCGTCGCGCGCGAGGCGCGCGAGGCGCGGATGCCGGCGATGAGCGCATTGCGCTGGCCCAGCGCGCGCGCGTAGTCCCTGCGCGTCGCCACCCGCGGTGGCCACAACGCCGCTACGAGCTGGTCGAGATGTGCACGGCGCAGCGTTGGCGTCCCCTTGAGCAGCTCGAGGCGATCGGGGAAGAACACACTCACGAGCGGCCTCTGCTCGACGTCTGTGAGGCGCTCGACGGGGGCGCCGTCAGCGGTCATGTGCTTCGGTGAGCCGGGCTGGAATCCAACCGTCAGCTCGTGGCGGCGACCTTCGCTCGAGAGCTCAACAGCGACCCGCGTCGCCTGCGCTCCGAAACGCACCAGCTCACGCTCGGCGTGCGTGCGCTGGGAATGGCCTGTACAACCGAAGTAGAGCGCCTCCAGCAGGTTGGACTTGCCGGCGCCATTGGCGCCGTGGACAACGGTCAGGCCCTCGCCGAGATAAGCCTCGGCCCGCGCATAGGTGCGGAAGTCGCGCAGTTGCACGCTGATGACCAGCAACTCACCCTCCCGGCGACCTCAGGTGTTGAGCCGGATCGGCATGATTAGGTAAACGAACTCGCCGCCGTCGGGAGACTCGATCAGGCCGGGGCGCAATGGGCTTATCAACTTCAGCACGAGCTCCTCTGATCCCACGCTCTCGAGACCGTCGCGCAGGAACTCTGGGTTGAAGCCGATCTCGAACGGGTCGCCAGAGAAGGGTACAGGCAGTATCTCGCTCGCCTCGCCGACGTCAGGGGTCTGAGCGGACACGGTCAGCTCACCCTCACTGAAGCTCAGGCGCAGCGGCGCGTTCTTCTGCGCAAGCAGGCTGACGCGCCGCACGACGTCGGCGATCTCGGCGCTCGCGAAGCGCAGCTCGTGCTCGACCGACTCGGGCAGGAGCTGGCGGTAGTTCGGGAACTGTCCATCGATCAACCTCGAGGAGAGCACGATGGCGCCGATCTCGAACACGACCTGGTTCTGGCCGAGGCTGACCGTCAGCTCTGGCTCCTCGACCGACTGCGCGATGCGAGCCAGCTCCTGGAGAGCGCGAGCCGGGACGTTCGCCTCGATCGTGCCGTCGAGCGAGGAGTCAAGCGCCGCGTGCTTGACGCTCAGGCGGTAGGAGTCCGTAGCCACCATTGTAAGCTCTCGGCCGCCGGCAGAGATCAACACGCCGGTGAGCACGGGTCGCGTCTCATCCCTGGAGGCTGAGCGCGACACTTGCAGGGCGGTATCCACAAATGCCTGTGTGGGCAGCGTCATGCGGGTCTCAGCGGCCGGTTCTGGGAGAGCTGGGAAGTCCTCTGAGCGCAGCGTGCGGAGATGGAACTTTGCAGAGCCAGAGACCAACTCGACATCCTGCTGTTGGGGGCGCAGCTCGAGTGTGGTGGCATCGCCGGGAAGCGATCGCACGACTTCGAGCAACAACCGGGCTGGGAGGACCGCGGCGCCGGGCTGCAGAACATCACCCGCGAGCGGTATCCGCAATCCGACCTCCATGTCTGTTGCAAGCACCACAGCTCGGCCACCCTCAGCGGAGATCATCACCCCGGAGAGAGCTTGGACTGACGTGCGCGAAGATGCGACGCGGGTCGCCGTCTGCAGCTGGGCCAGCAACTCACTCGTGGGGATGGATAGCTTCACTTATGTGTCTTAGGGGATCTTAGGTTTAGTAGGGCCTGTGGAGATGTGAGCTTCCTTGTGGGGACTGACGCTGTGGCAAGCGGCGCCTGTGAGAGGGTTGTAAGAAGCATTGTGGAAGTGTCTCAAGCTGATCGGTCAGCAGGGTGGTGTGGTCAGGCGTGTGCGGAGCTCGTCGACGGCGGCGCGCGAGGAGATATTCGTAGACATGCGCTCCGCAGTGCGCCGCCAGGCGTACAGGACGGTCGTGTGGTCTCGTCCACCGAACTCCCGCCCGATTGTGGGCAACGACTCCTGGGTGAGCTCGCGCGCGAGGTACATGGCGACCTGTCTGGGCCACGCGACCCGCGCGCTGCGCACGGGAGAGACGAGCTCCTCGACCGATATCCCGAACTGCGCGCAGGCGGCGGCCTTGATCTCGGCGATCGAGTGCGCGGGAGGGTCGACCTTAGGGTACAGGCCATCGAGCACTTCGCCTGCGAGCTCGGCGCTCAACGGTCGGCCTGTGAGCGAGCTGAACGCCACCGCTCGGATCAGGGCTCCCTCGAGGGTGCGCACGTTGATCGTGATCCGCTCGGCGATGATCTCCAGGGCGTGTGGGTCGACCAGCTCGATTCCGTCATGCTGCGCTCGCTTGCGTAGGATCGCCAGCCGAGTGGGGAAGTCCGGCGGGCGAATGTCGGCGACGAGCCCCGACTGGAACCGCTCGCGCAGCCTGTCTTCGAGCGCCCGCAGGTCGCTCGGTGGCCGGTCTGAGGTGAGCACGATCTGGCTGTCCGCGTCGTAGAGCACGTTGAAGGTGTGGAAGAACTCCTCCTCGGTCTTGGTCTTGCGCTCGAGGAACTGGACGTCGTCGATCAGCAAGACGTCGACGTGACGGAAGCTCGCCTTGAACTTGTCGAGACGGCCCGAGCCGAGCGCTCCAAGGAAGTCATTCGTGAACGACTCGCCTGTCGTGCTGCGCACACGAAGTCCCGGGTTGTAGGCGGCCATGAAGGCGGCGATCGAGTGGAGCAGGTGCGTCTTGCCGACACCCGGCGGTCCGCAGATGAAGAGAGGGTTGTATGCCTGGGCCGGGAGCTCGCTCACGGCGAGGGCCGCGGCGTGAGCGAGCCGGTTGGAGTCGCCGATCACGAATTGGTCGAACGTGAGCTTCGGGTTGCCGCGAGCGGCTTGCTCTTGCTGGGAGGGGGCTGTGGATACGGTTGTGGAAGCAGCTGACGCGCCGCCGTGCCTCCGCCACCGGGACGAGCGCGACTCGACGACGTCGATGGTCAGATCGGGACCGAGCACGGCAGCCGCGCATGTCTGCAGGACGCGCCCGAAGCGCTCCCTGATCCATCCACAGGTCTGTGCGGGAGCCTCGAGCGTGAGGTTGCTGCCCGTGAGGTCGACGGCCCGAAGAGGCTCGAGCCAGATGCGGTAGACGGGCTCGTCGATGGTCTCTGAGAGCTCAGCCGTTACTTGGGACCAGATGTGCTCGAGCTCGGTGCTCACGGCAGGGACGACCTGCTCCTTGTGGGAGAAAGTGGGCGATAATCATTCGTGTGGGGCCGCGAAGAGCCCGGTCGACCGAATATATCCGAGCCCGGCAGCTTGCGCTTGCGCTATCTCGCGCGTCGCCGCAAATGGCGAGAAATTCTGCAGCCGAGGATTGTGTGGGTCGCCGTCGAGGCAGGCCCTATACTTCACCGCCCGGCGCCTGGAGGTCTGCTGCGGCCGGCGCCATCGCGGGCGGTTGCGGCAGGAACACGAGCGTGTCCGGAGAACGTCGACCATGAAGCGCACCTACCAGCCCAAGAAACGTAAGCGAGCCCGCGCGCACGGGTTTCGTGCTCGCATGCGCACGCGCGCGGGAAGGCTTACGCTCAAGCGGCGGCGCAGCAAGGGACGCAAGCGCCTGTCCGCCTAGCACCGGGGGCGATGATGCCGCGAGCCAGTCGCCGCGCTCGACGCCTTTCGCGCAGTGCGGAGTTCGAGCGGGTGTACCGTCATGGTCGCTCCGTCTCCAACCGTCATCTCGTGCTGTACTCGTTCCCGAACGAGTCAGTCGATCGACCGCGACTCGGCCTGTCGGTGTCACGAAAGGTCGGAGGCGCGGTCGCGCGCAACCACGTCAAGCGCTTGCTGCGCGAGGTCTTCGGCGCAGTCGAGGCGGAGTTGGAGGGGGGCCATGACGTCGTTGTCGTCGCGCGCCCCGAGGCGCAGGAGCTGGCTGAGCGCGAGGGGTTGTCGGGGATCGAAGGCGCCCTCTGCGATCTGCTTGGCCGAGCGGGCTTGCGCAGCGCAGACGGAGTCGAGCTCGACTCCCCGGCGTGCTCAGCTGAGCAGGGTGAGCCGTGAACGGAGCCGCGATGAACGATTCGCGTGAGCGCACCGGCATCGAGCATGTTGCGCGCGCGGTCCTGCTCGCGCCGGTCGTGGCCTACCAACGACTGATCTCACCGGCGCTGCCACGACGCTGCAAGTACGAGCCGACGTGCTCGAGCTACGCGGCACAGGCGCTCCGGGAGTACGGCATACTGAGGGGCCTCGTGCTCGCGATGTGGCGCTTGCTCAGGTGCAATCCGTGGAGTCATGGCGGGTACGATCCGGTTTCGGCGCAACGGTTGTTCAAGCTCGACCGGTGCGACCGCGCCTGAGGGCGTGTGACGGGACCAGCCCGCGCGCATGCAGCCATCAGCCACCCGCCAAGCCAGACATACGATCAGCAAGGACCACACGCAGCCCAAGGACTGGAACTCCGCAGGATGTTCATAGCAGCCAACATCATCGAGGAAGCATTTGCGCCACTCATAAGGGTGTTCGAATCGATCCTCGTGTTCATCCACAACCACATCGTGGGTGGCAGTTGGGGTCTGGCGATAGTCGGTCTGACGGTCCTGATCCGCGCGGTGCTGGTGCCGCTTACGCTGAAGCAGTTCCGCTCAATGCAGGAACTGCAGCGCCTCGCTCCGGAGCTGAAGGCGCTGCAGGAGAGGTACAAGGACGACAAGCAGCGCCAGCAGCAGGAGATCATGGGCTTCTACAGGGAGCACAAAGTCAACCCGTTCGCCTCTTGCCTGCCGCTGTTGCTGCAGCTGCCGGTGTTCGTCGCGTTGTTCTACATGTTGAGGACAGATCTCAAGAAGCACATCTGTGGGGAAAGCCTCGTCGCCCACTACAACGCGCTGCACCACACCGTCGTCGCCAACGTGGCCTCTCTGCCCGCGAGATACATCGAAAAGACCAGCTGCCAACAGGTGGCGCCAGGCTCGGGCAAATTCCTGTTTCTGCCGGACATCACGAACAAGGCGACGGGAGCGGCGCTGATCGTACTGCTGGTGCTCTACGTCGGCTCGCAGCTTGCCTCCACGATGGTGATGTCGGCCTCGGCCGACCCCAACCAGCGGCGCTTGATGATGATCCTGCCGCTGTTCTTCGTGATCATCCTCTACCGGTACCCGGCCGGCTTGCTCGTGTACTGGGTCACGACGAACCTGTGGACGATCGGCCAGGGCTACTTCGTGCGCCGCCGCATCGGTCCGCCCCCGACGGTCTTGCCGGGCAAGGGGCCGACTCCGGTGAGCGGTAGGGGCTCGCCGAATGGCAAGCCGGCGGGCGGGAGGACAACCGAGGGAGAGCCCGCACTCGCCGGCGCCGGCGCAGGGAGCGCTCCGCCGCCGCCGCCGCGCAAGAAGAAGAAGCGCTCCGGCAGGCGACGATGAGTCAAGCCGAGGAGCTCCGGGAGGAGCGCGAGGACCCGGTGACCGTCCTGCGCGAGCTGCTCGGGGAGATTGTGGACAGCTTCGGCCTCGATGCCGAGGTGCAGATCGAGGAGTCCGACGGGGTGCTGGCCGGGTGCGTCGAAGGGGAGGACGTCGGCCTGTTCATCGGACGCCGCGGGCAGACGATCGACGCGGTCCAGCATCTGGCGCAGCGGATCGTCTTCCGTGGGGGCTCGCCGGACGCGCGCGTCGTCGTCGACGCCGACGGCTATCGGGAGCGCCGCGCCGAGACGCTGCGGTCAATCGCGCTCGACGCGGCAGAGGAGGCGCTTCGCTGCGGGCAGGCCGTCGAGCTCGACCCGATGTCCGCGTCCGAGCGGCGTATCGTCCACGAATACCTGCACGAACGCGATGATGTCGAGACCCATAGCGAGGGCGAGGAACCGGAGCGCTACCTGATTGTGGAGCCCGCCGAGGCTTGAACGTCCCCGAGAGTGTTTCACGGGAAACACTTGTGGATGTGACCACTGCCACGAGAGCTCTGCTGGACCGCCTCGCTGAGCGCTATGGGCTGCCGGGTAGGCAACTCGACCAGCTCGCGCGGATAGTCGGCACGCTGGCGCTCGACGAGCTTGCGCCGACGACCGTGCGCGAGCCGGCACGCGCCGTCGACGTGCACATCGCCGACTCGCTCGTGGCGCTCGAGCTGGAGGCCGTGCGCGTAGCCGATCGTATCGCCGATATCGGCGCGGGCGCAGGCTTTCCGGGCCTTCCGCTCGCCGTCGCGCTCCCGGGGAGCAAGGTCGAGCTCGTGGACAGCCAAGCGCGCAAGTGCGCGTTCATCGAGCGCGTCACGGCTGCCGCGGGGATCGAGAACGCCGAGGCCGTATGCGCGCGTGTGGAGGAGTGGCCCGAGGGCATCGGAGCCCACGACCTCGTGCTGGCGCGTGCGGTGGGGGCGCAGCCGATCGTGCTCGAGTATGCGGCGCCGCTGTTGCGCCTCGGCGGAGCGCTCGTGGACTGGCGCGGGCGGCGCGAACCGGAGGAGGAGCGGGTCGCGGCGGAGGTCGCCGCGCTGCTTGGTCTGGAGCGCGAGTCGATCCGCCGGGTAGAGCCGTTCGAAGGGGTGCGCGACCACAACCTGCACGTCTATGTGAAGGTGGGCGAGACGCCCGACAGATTCCCGCGCAGGGTCGGGATGGCTCGCAAGAAGCCGCTGACGGCGTGAGCTCGAGGCACCCCAGCCGGCCACCGGGCGACCTTCGACCGCGATCGGCGCTAGCGTGCCGGCGACGATGGGGAAGGTTTACGCGATCGCCAACCAAAAGGGGGGAGTGGGCAAGACGACGACCGCCGTCAACGTGGCTGCGTGCATAGCCGAGGCGGGCTACGACACGCTGCTGATCGATGTCGACGCGCAGGCAAACGCCACCGTCGGCCTGGGCTTGCCTCGCTCGCGGACGCCCGGCCTGTATGAGGTCCTTGCGGGGGAGAGCACGGCCGCGGCGGCGATCGTGGACAGCTCGGTGGAGAAGCTCAACCTGCTCCCGGCGGGCCCGGGATTGGCGGGCGCGAACGTCGAGCTGCCGCGTATCGACGGCTTCGAGCGGCGGCTTCGAGCGGCGATCGAGCCGATCAGGGAGCGTTTCGAGTACATCGTGCTTGACTGCCCACCGTCGCTCGGGCCGCTCACGGTCAGCGCGCTCGTGGCGGCCGACCGGGTGATCGTGCCTGTCCAGACCGAGTACTTCGCGCTCGAGGGGCTCGCGGGCCTGCTGGAGACGCTCGCGCTCGTGCAACGCGAGCTCAACCCAAGGCTCACCATGGCGGGGATGCTGCTGACGATGCACGACAACAGGACGAGGCTCGGTCGCGATGTCGAGCGAGAGGTGCGCGAGCACTTCTCGGACCTCGTGTTCGACACCGTGATACCGCGCAACGTGAGGGTAGGGGAGGCGCCGAGCTACGGCCTGCCGGTCACACATCACGACCCTCATAGTGCGGGCGCCGCAGCGTATTTCGAGCTGGCAAGGGAGGTGGCGGCCCGTGGCTAAGCCCAAGCGAGGGATGGGCCGCGGCCTCGAGGCGATCCTGAGTGTGTCAGGCGAGGCCCAGACCGCGGACGAGCTGCGCGAGCTGCCCGTGGAGCTGATCGTGGCGAACCCGAACCAGCCGCGCAGGCGCTTCGACGAGGATGCGCTGGGCGCGCTCGCCGGCTCGCTCGGCGAGCGCGGGGTGCTCCAGCCGGTGCTCGTCAGGCCCAAGCCAGGCGGAACGTACGAGCTCGTGGCGGGGGAGCGGCGCTGGCGAGCGGCCCAGATCGCTGGCTTGACCGAGATCCCGGCGCTCGTGCGCCAGCGCGACGATGCGGCGACGCTCGAACTGGCGCTGATCGAGAACATGGCGCGCGAGGACCTCAACCCGATCGAGGAGGCCAGGGCGTGCGCGGCGCTCGTGGAGGAGCTGGGGCTGACGCGCGAGGAGGTCGGACGGCGCGTGGGACGCAGCCGTGTGGCGGTGTCGAACCTGCTGCGGCTGCTGGACCTGCCCGACGAGGCGATCGAGATGCTCGAGCAGGGGCAGCTGAGCGAGGGGCACGGACGCGCGCTGCTGCTGGCCGAGGATCACGACGCCAGACGTCGCCTTGGGCGAGACGCCGCGCGCGAGGGCTGGTCCGTGCGAGTCGTCGAATCACGTGCGAGGGGGGCCAACAAGGCTGGGGGGACACGGAAGGGAGAGCGTCGTAGACGCTCGACACCGAGCATCCATCCCGACCAGCAAGAGGCCGCGGCCACGATCGCGACGACGCTCGAAGAGGCGCTAGGCGCCGAGGTGCGGGTGCGCGCGGAGAAGAATGGATACCGCGCCGAGCTGTCTTTCACAAACGCCGAGGAAGCGGTCACGCTGGCCGAGCGACTGCGGCCCGGCGGCCATATGTAGAGGGGGCTCTAGCCCATGGGTGGGGCCGGCAGGGCGAGAAAGCGGACGTTGCCCGCGTCATTGTCCCCCTCAAGGCCTTGAGGTCGGTTAAGAGAGGGTGGCAGGACGCAGGATCAGCGATCCACCTGGCGAAGAGCACATGGGGATGCAGCGCGATCCCAAGCACCTCTATTTGGTAAGCCAGTGTTAGAAGATCTAAAAGATCTTTCTGTCCGCGTGGCATGGAAAGATCTTTTGGATCTATGCATGATGTAGCGAACCAATCGCTCCGCTCCTTTGCTCGAGGCTGGCGCTTCGAGACAGTGCTGGCCGACCCTCCGTGGCGCTTTCAGAACCGGACGGGCAAGATGGCGCCGGAGCACCGTCGTCTCGCGCGCTACGGCACGATGACGCTGGAGGATATTGCGTCCATGCCGGTGGCCAAGACCGTCAACCCGGGTGCACATCTTTACCTGTGGGTCCCCAACGCGCTTCTCGCCGAGGGGCTTCTGGTGATGCAAGCGTGGGGCTTCAACTACAAGACGAATCTCGTTTGGTACAAGACGCGCAAGGATGGTGGACCAGACGGCAGAGGTGTCGGTTTCTACTTTCGTAATGTGACCGAGATCGTCCTCTTTGGCGTCCGTGGGTCACGCCGCACTCTGCCTCCAGGGCGGCGGCAGGTGAACCTGTTTGCCGAGCGCAAGCGCGAGCATTCTCGCAAGCCGGAGGCCCTGTACGAGATCATCGAGCGCTGCTCGCCCGGCCCCTACCTCGAGCTGTTCGCGCGACACTCGCGCGCGGGCTGGCATCAATGGGGCGATGAATTCCTCCGAGAGTCACAGCTGCTCGATGGCGTAGACACATCGTGATACCGGACCACCTTGGTCATTTCCGCAGGCCGTAGCGGCCGCGGCCGAGCCGGACGAATAGTTTGGCGTGGGTACCGTCCATGTGGCGGTAGAGAGTCGCACGCACGGAGTGCGGCAGCACCTCTGATCGGCGCACGTGCCGGAGCGCCTCGCGGATCTCCTTGGTCGTGGCGCCGCTGTTCCGATCCGCAAGAAAGTCCACGATATCGGCTGCGATTGTCCCACGCCGAGGCATGGGAGGATCTAACCGCGTTTATCGGATGCGGTCAACCTCGACGCCCAACGCCACGATCGGTGTCGAGCCCCCGCGGCCGAGGTCAAGCCTCGGCGTGAGCTTGTCCCAGTGTGTGGTACGTGTTCCAAAGCGTTGCCGCCAGCCCTGACCGCGGCTCGCAAGCTCGCTTTGCAGGCTGGCTCCACGCGTCACGATCAGACCGACAGCCAGTCCGCGGGCTGTGTGTAGGGCATCGAAGTTGATCAGGTCCCGGTCGAAGAACTCGTCCTTGTTGTTCCACTCCAGCTCGATCCCAATTCCTGGATAAGGCTCAGCAGCGCTCGGCCCGGGCTTGAAGAGGTCCACCTTGTGCGTACGCGCGATTGTCGGCACTCCTTGGAGGCGCGTCTCCAACTCGAACTCGGTCTCATGCCAATCCTCTGCGTTGAACGCCTCGACGAACTTGCTGCTGGGGACGCTGAGGTTTCCACCGGCTGTCTCGACACCAGCCCACGTGAGGTCCCAGGCGGCCAGCGCCCGACAAACACTCTCGAAGTGGTCCGGGAACGCGCTCTTCAGCAACTCCACGCCGTAGTTGATGTTCCGCACGGCGAAGCCTGGTGGGAATCCATGGTCTCTGGACAAATCCATAGGACAGATCTTCGCTCTTCCCGCCATCTTCCTGCCTTCGTACCAGCAGGCACAGATGCTGCGCCGAGCTAGCGCCTGCGACGCACGAGGAGACGGTACCAGCGCTCGCTGAGTGCCTGTGCTCGTGGAGGCCGTATGGCACAGCTGATCGCCACGCCGTAGGCTGACACGCGCGCACGGCGGTTCGCTCGTGCGCACCCCGCGGCCGAGGGTGCTCGCTAGAATCGCCGCTCGCGGGCGATTAGCTCAGTCGGTTAGAGCGCTTCTCTGATAAGGAAGAGGTCCCAGGTTCGAGTCCTGGATCGCCCATCCGGGTGACGCCGGTCAGCTCGCCGGGGTGAACGGCTTGGACGTCCCAAGCACCCTGC
>DASUDH010000048.1:0-4130 GCA_036275675.1 Solirubrobacteraceae bacterium
CCCCCTCCGCGTCAAACGACCCCCCGCTCATCGGTCGATCCCCCCCAGGATCGGATCGAGCATCGCAAGCGTCGCGATCAGGTCGGCGATGTAGGAGCCCTCCGCCATGTGCGACGCCGCTTGGAGGTTCACGAACGAGGGGTCGCGCATGTGCACGCGCGCGGGCTTGGCGGAGCCGTCGGAGCGCACGAAGCAGCCGAGCTCGCCGCGCGGCCCCTCGATCGCGTGGTAGACCTCGCCCGGCGGCACCCTGAAGCCCTCGGTGACGAGCTTGAAGTGGTGGATCAGCGCCTCCATCGAGGTGGCGAGCTCGTGACGCGGCGGCAGCGCGACCTTACGGTCGGTCGTGATGAACGGCCCCTCGGGCAGGCCGTCGAGCGCTTGGTCGACGATCTTCACCGACTCATAGATCTCCGCCAGGCGCACGGCGAGGCGGTCGTAGTTGTCCCCCACAGTGCCTACAGGGATCTTGAAGTCGAAATCCTCATACGAGCAATACGGGGCCGCCTTGCGCAGGTCCCACGGGTTGCCGGCGGCGCGCAGCAGCGGGCCGGTGACGCCGAGATCGAGCAGCGTCTGCGCGTCGAGCGGGCAGGTGCCGCGAAGGCGCTGCAGCACGATCTCGTTGCGGTCGAGCAGCGCTTTGTACTGGTCGGCCCGGGCCGGCATGATCTTCGTGAAGGTGCGCACCTTCTCCACGAAGCCGGACGGGATATCCTCGATCACGCCCCCGACCTGGAAGTAGCGCGTGTGCATGCGCTGGCCGGAGGACATCTCGAACAGGTCGAGGATCTGCTCGCGCTCGCGGAAGCAGTACCAGAACATCGAGATCGCGCCGAGATCCAGGGCGCTCGTGCCGAGCCACACGAGATGGGACATGATCCGGTTGAGCTCCATGTGGATCACGCGCAGGTACTGCGCCCGCTTGGGCACCTCCACATCCAGCAGCGTCTCGACCGCGCCGATGAACGCCATCGAGTTGAAGTAGTAGGCCAGGTAGTCCATCCGCTCGACGACGGGGATCACCTTCCAGTAGGACTTGTCCTCGGCGGTCTTCTCGATGCCCGTGTGGACGTAGCCGATGATCGGCTTGATCGAGCGCACGACCTCGCCCTGGAGCGTGACGAGCAGACGCAGCACGCCGTGCGTGGCGGGATGGTGCGGGCCAAAGTTGAGCGTGAACAGCTCGTCGTGAGGGGCCTCGGCGAGCTGTTCCCCCACCGCTGACAGCGTGATGCTCTCCTCTTGGCGACGGTACTCAGAGATCGTCCGTTCGGACTCGCTTGCCGACCGATCGGTCACGGTCACCGCCGCGTCTCCTGTGTCATGCAGGAGGTCATCGTGCCGCTCCCCGCGAGTCCGCTTCGTTGTAGGTGAAGATCACCGGTTCACCGCCGACCGGGAAGTCGCGTCGCTGCGGGTGGCCCTCGTAGTCCTCGGGCATCAGGATGCGCCGCAGGTCGGGGTGGCCGCGGAACACCACCCCAAACATGTCGTAGACCTCGCGCTCCTGGTGGTTGGCGGTGGGCCAGCCGGGGCCGTCCGGTCTGTCCGGGGTCACGGAGTCCACCTCGGGGGCATCGCTCGAGACGCGCAGCTTCACCGTGACGCGATCGACCTTGCTCATGTCGAGCAACTCGTAGTGGACGCCGAGGCGCGGCTCGTGCGGGTAGTAGTCCACGCCATGAACGCTCGACATAAACGCGAAGCCGCGCTCGCGCAGGGCCGCCAGCACCGCGCGGACGCGAGCCGGCTCCACGACAAGCGTCGCGCCACCGCGGAAGTGGAGCGTGTCGAGGATCGCCTCCGCACCCACGCCCTCGGCTTCGCGCAGTTCCTTTGCGAGCAGCTCCAGCCCGGTCGCGTCAGGCACCGGGGAGGATCTCCTCGGTGCCCTGCGCGCCGTAGCGCTCGCGCCAGCCCATGTCGGGGTCGTCCTGGACCATCTTGCGCAGCTTCAGGATCCCGTGCATCAACGCCTCCGGGCGCGGTGGGCAGCCGGGCACGTGCACGTCGACCGGCAGGAACTTGTCGGCTGGCACGAGCGCATAGTTGTTGAACACACCCATCGAGCTGCAGCAAGCCCCCATCGAGATCGCCCACTTGGGCTCGAGCATCTGGTCGTAGATGCGCCTGACGATCGGCGCCATCTTGATCGACACGCGCCCGGAGAGGATCAGCAGGTCGGCCTGCCTTGGCGAGGCCCTGAAAGCCTCATAGCCGAAGCGCGCCACGTCGACGCGTGCGGCCACGATCGACATCATCTCGATCGCGCAGCACGCCAGGCCGAACGTGGCGGGGAACAACGAGTTCGAGCGTCCCCACGCGACGGCCTTCTCGAGCGTAGTGGTGAGCACGCGCCCCTGGACGTATCGTTCGAGCTCCTCGCCCTCCATGTGGGCGGGCGCCGCCGGGCCGAGCAACTCTCCGCCGCGCAGCAGCTCGCGCGAGTCGTGTTTCCTGACGCGCAGCCCACTCGAATCAATCTCGCCGCCTCCCCGGGGGGGCGGCGCTCCGGGGGGATGAGGCTCGCGCCTTATCTCCACTCGAGCGCTCCCCTGCGCCAGACATAGACGAACGCCACGAACAGCAGCGCGATGAAGATGACCGTCTCGGCCAACGCGAACCCGCCGTAGGCGCGCAGCTGCACCGCGATCGGGTAGAGGAACACGACCTCGATGTCGAACAGGATGAACAGCATCGCGATCAGGTAGAAGCTGATCCCGAAGCGCATCCCGCGCTTTACCTCAGAGGGCAGGCCACACTCGTAGGGATCCTGCTTGTGCTCGACACGGCGGCGCGGGCCGATCATCGTGTTGAGGACTGTGAACACGCCCCCCACGGCGCCGCCGAGAATGAGAAATATGATCGCGGGGAGGTAGCTGCGCAGCACGTCGAGGCTGTTATATCACCCTTGTGACAAACTGTTACATAGTGACGATTGCCTCGAAATACGTTGCAGGGGGTGGGGTCCGGGATTGTTGGGTATTGCGCATCCGGTCACCCTGCGCGCGCGTACGCGCGGGGCCATCTGTCGCGAGACTCTCCGCCGGGCGCCCGGCGTGAGCGAAGCGGTGGTTTGGGGGGCGATCGGGCTGGCCGCGCTCAATGCCGTCGCCGGGCTGCTGGGTGGGTGGCGCTGGTATCGCCGCGAAAGCAGCCGCGACTTCTGGGTGCTCTTGCGCGTAGCTCAGGTGGGCGCTCTCGCGTACGCGCTGGCGGTCGGTGCGCTGGCGGCCGTGGGCCGCTCTTCGACGGATGAGCTCTTCTATCTGTATGCGCTGCTACCGCTCGCTGTCGGGTTCGTCGCCGAGCAACTGCGTGTTGTCTCCGCTCAGACGGTCCTCGACCAGCGCGACATCGCCGGCGCCCAGGCGGTCGGGGAGCTGCCCGAGAGCGAGCAGCGCGAGATCGTCGCCGCGATCGTCCGGCGCGAGACGGGTGTGATGGCGCTGTCGGCGCTGGTCGTCGTGTTCCTCGCGCTGCGCGCGGCCGAAACCGCTCACGGGTTCTGAGGTTCCTCGATACTCCATCTATTCCGGCGCGGACCCCAACCGATATATTCCGCCGCGCATGAGGCCGCCCCTGAAGATGCTCGCTGCCGCGACGACGCTGCTCGCCGGCGCTGGCACGCTCGCGGCCTGCGGTTCACAGGGCATCTCGGTGTCCAAGTCGAGCCCCTACCACCGTGGCGCGGTCCTGTTCCGCGACCACTGCTCCGGCTGCCACACGCTGTCGGCCGTCGGCGCCGAGGGGTCGGCCACGTCCATCAAGGACCGTGTGCGCACGAACGGACCGAACTTCAACATCCGCAAGGAGAACGTCGAACAGGTTCTGTACGCGATCCGCAACGGCGGATTCTCGGGAGCGATCATGCCCGAGAACCTCGTCGTCGGCAACGACGCCCAGGACATCGCCAACTTCCTGGCGGCCTACTCTGGACGGCAGGCGCAGAAAGTGCCCACCGTCAACATCACCCTGTCCGCCAAATAGCGCGCCGGGGGCCGGGGGCGACGTGCTCGACCTCAAGCTGATCAGGGAGCAGCCCGAGCTGGTGCGCGCCGAGCTGGCCCGCCGCGGCGAGGATGTCGCAGCGGGCCTCGAGGAGGTGCTCGCGCTGGACGCGCAGC
>DASUDH010000049.1:0-2298 GCA_036275675.1 Solirubrobacteraceae bacterium
GGCGCCGAGCGTCGTGATCCCGGGGAGATCAATCCGGACCTTTGCCGCCGTACGTGAGTCGGACGAGATCGCCGCGGCGATCACGAGAGCCGCAGCGGCGGCCGCCTCGACCCAAAAGCCACTGCGCCAGCCGACGGCCGCCGCCAGTCCCGCGCCGGCTAGCCGCATTTTCCGCACTACGAACGTGCTAGGTCTGGCGCTTTCTGTTCGGGCCATGGTGGTGTGATGTCGAGCAGTTCGAGGACGCGGCGTTGGGTGTGGGTGAGTTGGTCTAGGTGGATGCCGGCGCGCGTGTACGTGAGGCCGAGGCCTTGGAAGACGCCGAGCACGTTGCGTCCCGTGGGTTTGGCGGCGCGGTTCTCGGGCAGCAGCCCGGGCAGCAGTTCGTCTTCGTGTAGGCGCTTGCGTAGCTCTGCCTCGATCAGCCCGAAGATCAGCAGCGCGATCCCGATGATGCTGGTGAGCGCGTAGATGCGGTCGTCGTTGTGCAGGAAGATCGGGCGGACCTTGAGCGTCTGCTTGTAGTCGCGGTGGCGGCGCTCGACGATCTGCTGGCCTTTGTAGGTGCGCAGCACGTTCCCGGCGGTCAGGCGTTTGCCGGGGAGGTTGGTCGCCAGCGCGTAGATCCCGTCGGTCCGGGCAGTGGCCGCGATCGCGTCGTGGTCGCGCTCCCAGCTGATCGTCGGCTTGCCGGCTTTGGTGCCGGTCTTGACGATGATCAGGTTCTCGACCGGGCCGGTGAGGATCCGCGCGAGCCTGGCATCGACCTGGCGGCGGGTCTTGTAGTAGCGCCCGCCGAGCCCGTTGCGGACACGCTCGAGTGCCGCTTCTGCCTTGGCGAGCGCGCGCTCGCGGGCTCGGGCTACCTCGCGCTGCTCCTCGGATGAGTGGATGTAGGCGACGCGGAACAGGCGCGTCTCGCCCGTCTCGGGATCGGTGAGCTCCCAGTCTCTGAGCGCGCCGCGATAGCGGGTGCGCAGCTCCGCCGGCACCTGCTTCTCTCTCTGGGAGACGTAGCGCAGCGCTCGCAGCCCGTCGAGGCTGACATCGGCCAAGAACCGCTCCCGGAAGCCGGTCTGGACGCGGAGCGCAGCGATGAACGTGAGGTCCGCGCGGGCGATCTGGCACAGCGTCTTGGGCTGCCCGCACGCCGAGTCCAGGATCAGCAGGCCGCCCGAGCCGGCGAGTGCGCGCAACCGCTCGAGACTCTGGCCGATCAGCGACACCTCGGCCGCGTTGCCCGGCTCCGGGCGCACATACAACGACACCCCGTCCGCGCTCGATGCCTGCAGCGCGCGGACCTGGCGCTCAACGCCCTGCCCCTGCGCCCAGCCCTTCGCGACCAGCGCCGAGCCCTCATACGCGCCGCAGACCCGCAGCGCTGTCAGATCGACGTGCAGGCGGCCTGAGTCGATCCCGAAGCGTTCGATCGCCCTCGCGGCGAGCGTCCCGCGCAGCGTCTCTGCGTACATCGCCAGGATCTCAAGCGCCCGCCCCAACCGGTCGTCGTTCAACAGCGCCGGCGGGATCCCGAACAGCTCCTGCAACGCCGCGGTCGACCCCCACCCAGCGACGTCATACAGAGGCGAGGGCGAGCACAGCCGGCTGCAGATCAGCACCGCCGCCGCCTCACCGACCGTCAGCTGCTGGCGCCCGCGCTGCGGCAACGCCCGGTCGACCGTGGCGATCAGATCCAGCTCACGAATGAAGTGCCACGCCAACAACAGCGGCCCGACCTGCCGGCGAACCCCAGCCAGCGGCGGATCCAGCCGGGCGAACGAGGCCATCAGCTGCTCAAGTTGGCCCGACGCCTTGAGCTCGTCCTCGCGCCCAAGCGTGCACAGCACGCGATGGCGAACACGCCCCTGTTCGTCGCGATACGCCTGCACCAGCCGCAGATACACGTAGCGCTTGCGCCCCCGGCGCACCGTGTGACGCTTGACATACATTTGGTCCTACACTAACCGGCCTTGCGGACGGAAAGAACCCGCACGATTCCCCCCACCAGTAGCGGTCCCTCACGCAAGCACCGCCGCACCTGCCCACCTGATAGTTGGCCCTACACTCTGTGGCCGCCGAGCAGCCCCATAAGCCAGCATCGACCCCACGATGCCAGCAAACACCGACCAACATGACCCGCCCAGGCGATGACCTCCCGACCGCCCTACCGTTTCGCTACACGGAAAATGCGGCTAGCCTGTTCTGCCCGTGACCGTCGAGGGCACGCCGCGCACTGTCGCGAGGAGCGACACCGGTCGGCTGACGCCACGGATCGTCAGTTGCCCATTCAGCGTCCAT
>DASUDH010000050.1:0-2756 GCA_036275675.1 Solirubrobacteraceae bacterium
CCCTTGCCGTGCGAGGTGAAGCCGAAGTTGACGTTCGGCTGCCCGGTGGCTTCGTCGTTGCCCTGCACCGGGTTGGTGATGTCTTCCCCGCTCAGCACCGGGTTGTCGTTGAGCACGTACCAGCTTTCGGGTGAGGCCTGCGTGACCTTGCCTTCCTTGCCGGTGATCGGCTGCGCCTGCGCCAAGACCGTGCCGGGGTTGATGCGCACCGTCCTCGTCTTGGCGCCCGCTGGCAGCTTCTCCTTTTCGCCGTACAGGTTCTGTTCTGTGTCCTCGGGTCCGCGCAACACCTTTTGGTGGGTGGTGTCGAGCAGGTACCATTGACCGTAGATGCACCCGTTCACCTGCTTGGGGGTGCAGCCTTCCTGGTAGGAGGTGTCGCTCTTGCGGATGATCGCCGGGCGCTTGAGCGCGCGCAGCACCGCTTCGTACTCGGGCAGCCCGGTTTCGGCCGCGGCCGCGTTCGGTCCGCCCGTCACGGTCGGTTCGGTGGGCGCCGGCTGACCGTTCGGGCCGATCACGTTCGGCTCCCAGTCGTAGAAGAACAGCTGCGCGGTTTTGCCGACCTGCTGCTGGGCGCGCTGGGCGTTCGTGACGTCCGGCAGCCTGACGTCGATTTCGCTTTCGCCTGTGCGCTGGATTTCGGGCTGGGCGACACCGAGCTGGTCGACGCGCTTGCGCATGATGTCGATCGCCCGGTTCAGCGATTCGGTGTTCACCTTCGACTGCGCGGTGGCGCGACCCTGGTAGATCAGCTGCACACCGCCCTTCAAATCGAGTCCGAGGCGCGTGGGCTTGCTCGCCACCGCCGCGAGCGAGGCAACCACGAGGCCGGCGACGATCAGCAGGACGAGGGCGTTTCGGCGACGGTCGGCCACGATGCTCTCAGCCTACTTGTCGGGGGTGAGCACGAGCAGCAGCCCACCGTCGTCGTCGTACGCGGGGAACATGTCCGCCTTCGCGTCCGCCTCCATGTCGCGCTCGCCGCTGACCCGCACGGGCACGCCGAGCGCGCGCACACCCCACTCGAGCACCGTCTCGACCGGATCGTCGCCGTTGGCGAACTTCAGACCGAGCACCTGCTCGACACGCTGCCCGATCACGCCCTCCTCCTCCAGGCCGGTGAACGCGAACGAGTTCCTGCCGCACCCGATCACGCGGCCCTCGCCGTCGCACACGAAGAACGCGGCGTCCGGGGCCGGGAAGTAGTCGTCCAACAGCTCGAACAGGAAGGCGAAACCGCACTTAGCACAGCCCTTCGGCTGGCGCGTGAAACCGATGTTGCGGTCGATCTCCAGCGTGCGGTGTCCGCAGTTCGGGCAGATGAACGGATGAGCCATCGGACTCCACAGAGTAGGGGAGCCGGCGGGCCGGTGTGCAACCGGCGAGGCCACCCGGCGGTGCGTCTCCGGCTTGCCCGCTTCTAGAACAGCGCGCTCGCGCCCGCTGCGGGCGTGGGCGGGTCGATGCCGAGGTGCGCGAAGGCGGCGAGCGTGGCGGTCCTGCCGCGGGCGGTGCGCTTGATCAGGCCCTGCTGGAGCAGGTATGGCTCGTACACGTCCTCGATCGTGTCCTGCTCCTCGCCGACCGCCACGGCGAGCGTCGACAGCCCGATCGGCCCACCGTCGAACTTGACGCAGATGGCTCGCAGTATCTCCCTGTCGAGCCGGTCGAGACCGTTCTCGTCAACCTCCAGCAGCTCGAGCGCGCCGTATGCCGCCTCGGCGTCCACGACGCCGTCCAACCGCACCTCCGCGTAGTCGCGCACGCGCTTGAGCAGGCGGTTGGCCACGCGCGGCGTCCCGCGGCTGCGGGCCGCGATCGCACGGGCGCCCTCCTCGTCGATGCCTATCTGCAGGATCTCGGCGGAGCGCTTGACGATCTGCGCGAGGTCCTCGGCTCCGTAGTGCTCGAGCCGCGCCTGGATGCCGAAACGATCGCGCAGCGGCGTGGTCAGTAGGCCCGTGCGCGTCGTCGCTCCCACGAGCGTGAACTGGGGCAGCTCGAGCGTCACCACGCGCGCGCCCGCGCCCTGCCCGACGGTGATCGGCAGGCGGCGGTCCTCCATCGCGGGATAGAACGTCTCCTCCAGGGTGCGCGGGAGTCGGTGGATCTCATCGACGAAGAACACGCTGCGCGGCTGAAGCGCAGTCAGAAACGCGGCGATGTCACCCTTGCGCTCGAGTGCCGGTCCGGCGGTCTGCACGAATGGCACGTCCAGCTCGGCCGCGACGATCTGCGCGAGCGAGGTCTTGCCGAGTCCGGGCGGTCCAGCGAGCAGCAGATGGTCGAGTGCCTCCTTGCGAGCGGCAGCTGCTTCGATCGCGACCGCGAGCTGCTCGCGCAGCGTGGCTTGACCGATGAACTCGTCGAGCGCGCGCGGACGCAGCGAGCGATCCAGCTCGTCCTCGGGGGTCAGGTAGGGGGTCTGTATGCGCTCGGCCTGGGTCATCGGAGCTCGCCCCTCATGCCGCCCGCGCGGTGCGCAGCGCCGCGGCGATCAGCTCCTCCGCGCTGCCGCCGTCCAGGTCGCGCAAGAGCCCCTCGGCCTCCGGGGAGCTGTAGCCGAGCGCCACGAGACCCTCGTACGCGAGCGCGCGCGGGCCCGACAGGCGCCCGACCACGCCCAGGCCGTCCGGCTGAGCGCCGACCCCCACCTTCTCGCGCAACTCGACGATGATCCGCTCGGCTGTGCGCTTGCCGATCCCCGGCACGGCTTGGAAGCGAGCGGTCTCCGCGCCCGCGATCGCGGCGAA
>DASUDH010000051.1:0-2241 GCA_036275675.1 Solirubrobacteraceae bacterium
CGGGACTCATGGAGAAGTCGCTCAGGCGCCTCACGGCAGATCGCACCCTGTGCTCCGCCGTTCCCTGCTGCGCACGACCCTCGATACCGAAGATGCCCGCCATGATCACGTCGAGCGTGATCGCCTGCATCCGGGGCGCCAGCGCAAATGCCTGGCGCAAGGGCCACGCATCGATCTCGCGCTCGGCGACCTCCGCGATCGTCTCCGTGTAGCGCTCGATCGCATCGCCGTGAAACCGCGGTAGGAGCAACTTGCGTTGACGCATATGGCGCTCGCCGATCGAGGTCAACACGGAGTTGGGACCGATAAGCGGCCCCAGCGACGACTCGGCCGTGAGCGATGGCGCCTGCTCGGGCTTAGCGGTGAGCAGCGAGCGCACGTCGTCCGGCAGCCCGGTGACGATCTGACCAGCGGGTTCGTGGGTGCGCATAGCGAAGACATCGCCAAGCTCGCGACGAGCACGGAACACGAACTCGACCTGGCGCCGGTTGAAGCGCATCAGCTGGATCAAAGGCGGTAGCGGAATGACCGGAGGCTGCGGCATAGCGGCAGCCTCCTCGAGGCCGATCGGCCCACTGACGTTCTCGGCAGCCAACACGGCCATCGTCACTCCCCACATGAGGTAGACATGGGACTCACGATCTGACTAGCTCTCGGGTGTAGGACGGTTCGCGCTTCAGCGGCCGCAACGCGGCACCTCGATATCCACGGGCGATACATTAGCAGCGTCAACAATACAACTGTATGTTAGCTTGTGCTCCATGGCAAGCACGAGCCACGAGTCGATTCTCAACACCAGGGTGCGGATGCCTTGGAAGCACGGCCCGTCCAGTGGCTTTGCGGGGCCACTGTTGCTCAGCTACACCGAGTTCACCCCTGACTCCCTGGGCGACTGGCCCGAGATCGTGCGCGTCGCGATGCGCCTGCGCAAGCTCTGGCCGCAATTGCTCGGCGCTGTCGGGATGACGCTCTACCTACAGCCTCTGAGGGGGCGCGCCGGCTCGCTATCGGCCTGGGAGAGCGAGGAGGCCTTGCGCTGCTTCGTCGGGCTGCCCTACCACGTTCAGATCATGCGCAAGTACCGCACGCGCGGGGACTTGCGATCTGCCAGCTGGCGGGCCGAGAGGCTGGACGTCTCACGGGCACTCACCCACGGACTACAAGCACTCGACGGCACCCGCGCGCAAGCCCCCGAGGGTGCTGATGGGTAAGACGGTATGCGTGATCGGAGCAGGCCTATCCGGCCTCGCCGCGATCCGCGGCCTGCGAGACGCCGGCCACAACGTCACCTGCTTGGAGGCCGGACCCGAGATCGGCGGCACATGGCGTTATCAGAACGAGAACAAAATCTCGGCGGCCTACCGCTCGCTGCACACCAACATCTCACGTCGCAACATGAGCTACAGCACCCTGAAGATGCCCGGACGGGCCCCCGAGCGGGTGCACCACAGTGAGCTGCTCGCCTACCTCGAGCGCTACGCACAGATCAACGACCTCGCCAAGCACATCCGCTTCGAAGCCCGGGTGCAAGCCGCCCAGCCCGACGGGGATGGAAGCTGGCTGGTGGGAGTCGCGGACGAGTCCTCCCGCCGATTCGACGCCCTGGTCGTCGCGACCGGCTGGCTGTGGGACCCCAACCTGCCGCGGATCCCCGGCGAGTTCTCAGGAGAGACGCTGCATGCACGCGACTATCGAACACCCGAGCCATTCGCCGGAAAGCGCGTGCTTGTCATCGGCGCCGGGCAGTCGGCGCTCGACATCGCCTCCGAGATCTCCTTCGCCGCCGCGCGCACCGTGCTCTCGTGTCGCCGGGGACACCACCTGATGCCCGCACGACTATTCGGGCTGCCGATCGACTACTTCGACCTCGCCATCCTCAACCGGCTCCCCTGGCCCATGGTAAACCGGCTCGCCGAGAAGTTGCTCACCGCATCTCCCGCGGCGCCTTATCGCGGCGAGCTGCCAAAGCCCCCGTTCTCGATCCTCGAGCACCGCTGGCCGGCACTGGTCTCGCCGAACATCGAACGTGCTCTTGCAGAAAGAACGCTCTCGATCCGCCCGGGCGTCGCCAGCCTCGACGGCGACCACGCAGTATTCACAGACCATAGCCGCGAAACGTTCGACACGATCGTGCACGCCACCGGCTACCGCATCAACTTCCCATTCCTGCCCAAGCATCTCGGGCGCGGCCGGGTCGTCGAGTTCCCCCTCTACCGCCGCATCCTCTCACCCCACTCGAAG